>NZ_JBZXEA010000012.1:0-108882 GCF_058725345.1 Pseudomonas sp. DW-iso17
CAAATGTGGGAGCTGTCGAGCCCCAGCGAGGCTGCGATGGCGGCGGCACAGGCAAAATCTTCAGCGCCTGAACCACCGCTTTCGCAGCCTCGCTAAAGCTCGACAGCTCCCACAGGGGATCGGCGGTGTATGTGAAATATCGGTTTGCAGGACCATCGCGCCAAACACAATTCTCGACAATAACACCGCCCAAATGTGGGAGCTGTCGAGCCCCAGCGAGGCTGCGATGGCGGCGGCACAGGCAACCTCTTCAGCGCCTGAACCACCGCTTTCGCAGCCTCGCTGAAGCTCGACAGCTCCCACAGGGGATGGAGGACTGACTAACCCAGGCTGATCGACTTCCACGCGGCTTCAGCCAGCAGTTCGCGGTACTCAAAGGGGCTTTTTTTGACCTTCGCCGACAGCCACGCACGCGAGTAGCTTTCGGCCGCGCCAATGATCAGCGAAGGGATAAGTTCTGCGGGCAAATGACTGAAGTGCTCCTTGCGCCCTTCCCCGCCCATCCACTCCTTCAACTGCTGGTTGCGCTGCTTGTTGCGGGCAATCAACTCGTCCTTGAACGGCCCGCTGGACACGGCGAAACGGCTCTGGAAAACAAACCGCGCCCAGTCCGGCTGGGCGGTGACCCACTCAACGTAGCTGTACACCAGGCCGACCACACCGGCATGGGCCGTATCCGCCGCTTGCAGGTAGTGGTCACGCAGGGCGGCTTGGTCTTCCAGCGCAGCGAAGAACAGCGCGGCGACCAGCCCTTCCTTGTTGCCGAAGTGGTGATAGATAGCCCCCACACTGGTGTCGCAGCGCGCACGAATGGTCTCGATGTTGGTCGCCTCGATGCCTGCCTCGTTAAAACAGGCCAGCGCCTCACGCAGGATGGTGCGTTTGAGGTCGCTGCGCCTGCCGGGGAAGGTGCGCTCAATGAGATCGATGGAGTGCATGGGAGAACGCCAAATCGAAATAGTTTATAGGCTGAGCGCCCAGCAGAGAAAGCTCAGGTTGACAGCCATGGAATCTACAGAATATTGTTCTGGTACAGAATATTATTCTGTAACTACCCTTTGAGGATATTCCGATGAGCCAAGCCCTGAGCATGTTCAATAGCGTAGGCCCCGCCGCATTCAGCAACCTGGCGTGCCAAATGGCGCCCTACTTCAGCACCATCACTCCCGAGATCGCGGAGCTCAAACCCAACCATGCGGTGGTCACCGTGCCGTTTCGCAAGGAAATCACCAACCACCTGGCCTCGGTGCATGCCATCGCACTGTGCAACGCCGCCGAACTGGCCGGCGGCATGATGACCGACGCGTCGATCCCCGCAGGCGCACGCTGGATTCCCAAAGGCATGACTGTGGAATACCTGGCCAAGGCGAAAACCGATATCCGCGCTGTTGCCGATGGCAGCGCTATCGATTGGCAGACTGCGGGGGACAAGATCGTGCCGGTCGAGATTTTCGATGCGGGTGGCGTCAAGGTCTTCACCGCCCACATCACCATGAATGTGAAGCTCGCTTAGGTAATCGGCCGGCCCAGGCAGTATCAGCTACGCAGCATCTGCAATGCGTGACTGGACGCCTGGTGCGGTCGACGATGCACTGCGAAGCGGTGCGGATTGCCGTGGTGGTATCGCCGGCGACGTGCGGCATCAATTGCGCATCGGCAATACCGCCAACGGCGAGCTGAACCGGTCTTTTCCAGGGCGAAGGTATCAATGGCGAACGCCTTATCGGCATATCAAATAAGAGGACGGGAAAGATCATCGGCCGTCAAAAAAATACCTCTTCTCCCAAGAGACACGGATCAAAGCTTTTAACTTTCTGATTAACCAGCGCTAAATAAAATCCTTCGAAAACGTCTTACTCAATGGGAAGTCTCGGCACACATAGCGTGCGAGAGAAACCTAAAAATCTTCATAACCCCTGAACGTCAGCCAATTGAGTAGGCGAAGCACTTGCGAGTCCTATCCATCGGCTTATTCAGGAACACACGGCCGGTGAAATGGCGCCCCCCTAGCTCAGAAGGATCTCTATGCAAAGCCTCCCGCTCTCTTCGTTACGCCTGTTCGGTGTGCTGGCAGTCACGGTCTGCGCGCTGTTGACGACGCCAGCCCGTGCCGATTACACCGACCTTTCCCTGACCCACGAAAAAAACATCCAGTCCTACGTCGTGAACCCCGACGGTAGCTTTGTGCTGGATGTCGAACGGGTTATGCGGATCAATGAAGAGCGCGCGATCACCTCCAACGCCCAGCGCTCTGTGACCTACAATCGCACCCTGGAAACTCTGGATATTGTCGAGGCCTACACTCTCAAATCCGATGGCCGCAAAGTCGTGGTAACACCAGACCGGATCAAGGAGCAGCAGGAACTGGAGTCTGCCCAGGCGCCGATGTTTCAGGACTCGCGGGTCAAAGTGGTGATCTTCCCGGAGCTGCAAGTGGGTGATCGCATGGTTCTGCGGTACCAGCGCCATCGCAATACGCCGTTGTTTGCGGGGCAGTTCGAAGACCTTTTCTCGCCGGATTTCTACCAGAATGAGCAGGTGCGCCTGAGCTACGACATGCCCGCCGAAATGAAGCTGTACGCCGACTCACGGGGTTTCAAAGCGTCCACGCCAGCCAACGCCAACGGGCGAACGGTGTACCGCTGGGACGTGGAACAAACTAAGAAAAATCGCGTGGAAGATGGCTCCGTTGCCTACACCGACTACGGGCAACTGCTGGCCGTATCGACGTTCACCGACTACAAACAGTTTGCCCAGGCCTACGCTGCACGCGCACAGGTAGAAGTGACCCCGGCCATGACCCAACTGGCCAAGGAACTCACCGCCAACCTCGACAACCCACGCAGCAAGGCCTTGGTGCTGAGTGACTGGGTACGCAAGAACATTCGCTATGTGGCCGTGTACGTCGGTGCCGGTGGCGTGGTGCCGCATTCAGCGCAGGCGGTGCTGGATAACCGTTATGGCGACTGCAAAGACCATGTAGCCCTGCTTGAAGCGCTGCTCAAAGCCGTCGCCATTGAAAGCTCGCCCGCACTGATCAACGCCGGCAACGCCTACGTACTGCCCCAGGTGCCGACCCTGGGCGTGCTCAACCATGTAATCACTTATGTACCCAGCCTCGATCTGTACCTGGACTCCACCGCGACACCCATCTCCGCTGGCTACCTGCCTCTGCCCGAACTCGGCAAACCGGTATTGCTGACACAGACCGGTGAGCGTAAGCAGACACCGTCCCGCCAGCCTGGCAAAGTGGACACAACCATGGTGTTCAAGGTCAACACCAAAGGCGCTGCAGACTTTACCAATGACTCCACCATCGACGGTTGGGGCGCGGAGCTTAACCGCTTCATGCTCAAGGCCATGCAGCCAGCCGACCGTAATCAGTTGGTGCAACAGGTCCTGAGCATGTTTGGGCAATCCGGTAGCGGCGTGATCGAAACTGACGCTTTGGACAGTACTGCCAATACCTTCAAGTTCGCGATCAATGGCCACACCAGCAACCTGGTGAACCTGCCGGGCCCGACTGGGGTGCCTACCCTATCCAGCCTGGCCGGCGGTATTGGCCAGAGCGTGTTTTCCTTGATGGCCGAAAAGGAACGCACTCAGAACTTCTCCTGCCTTTCGAGTGAGATATCAGAAGTAGCGCGCCTGGAGTTCCCCGCCAAGGTGAAGATCCTCGCGGTGCCCAAGGCGGTGTCGGTGAAACAGGCGGGCTTCGACTATCGCTCGACCTATGTGAAGAAGGCCAATACGGTGCTGATCACGCGCCAATATGTGTTTAGCAAGCCAGAGATTCTCTGCACGCCGGAGGATTTTGCGGCCATGCAGCCGGCGATTGAAGGCATGGTCAACGATTTGAAAAGCCAGGTGATTGTGCAGACGTTGTAACGCCCTGGCCCTTCTTGCGTGTCAGTGGTTATGCACTGGCGCGCGGGAAGCGGGGACTGCATGCTGAGGCCTAGCTATAAAACCGTTCCTAACCCGGTTGGCGCTTCTGTGAGGCGCTATCAGCCTTTAACGTTCTGACTCGACAGCCCGCCCGCTCGTAAAATCAAGAATGACGGTAAACCTCTGTTGCTCACGGATCACCTCAATCTGCCAGCCCAGCTTTGCGCACAATTGCCGCATCAACTGCAACCCAAGACCATATCCATAGTCGTCGGATTCCTGCCGCGGCTTGGCCTCGTTGATGTAATTGGCAATCACCAGCCGGGGGTATTTGAAACTGATATCCACCGTGCCCTCTTCCGCGTATTGCAGCGCATTGCGCAGGAAGTTGCCGATCACGATACGACACGCCGTAGGGGGCAGTCGGCAAGGTTCGTTGTGGATGTCGATGCTCAGCTCAATATCTCGGTGACCGATCAGGTAGCGGTGTTTTTCAATCAGGTCGCCCACCAGCTCGCTCAGGTCAACGTCTTCTTCCGGCAGCGGCTCTGGACGCTCGCGACTCATCCACAGCAATGTCTCGGCGATCAGTTGCATATTCAGCACCGAGCGTTCTATGCGCTGCAATGAGGGTGGCAGCACACCGCCCGATTGCAGGGCCAACAATTCGATTGTGGCCTTGAGCACCGCCAGGGGCGTGCGCAGTTCATGGCTGGTGTAGCGCAACAGGCGGCCTTCGCGCTGGCTGGCGGCCTGCACCTGCTCAACACTTTTGGCCAGGGCATCAGCCAGCATGTTGAACTCCTTGAAACTGAAACCCGGCCGTGTGCCGGTCAGTGCCTCAGGGTCTTTGAGTGTGCCGGACCATTGCACCAGGCGCCCCAGCGGCCGAACCAGCCACCAGACCAGCAAGGCGATGATGATCAGCGCCGGCACGAAGACCGCCAGGCTGATGAACTTGACACTCTCTATGACCTGATCGAAATAGGCGTCAGACAACGGCGTCTCGACCTCTCCCCCTGCTTCCTTATCGTGATCGATGTCGTACATGTAGAGGATTTTGCCGTCACCCAGGGGCTGTTCGAGGATGATCTGGAAGGGCTCGTCGTCGTCATCGGAATAGAGATCGCCAAAGATATTCACCGCGCCGAAGGACAGGCTCGGCGATGTAGTGAGCAACTCGCGCACGTCCTGCGGCAACGCCTCCTTGCCGATGACGCTGGTGTAGAAGTAATTGTGCGGCGTCGGCGTGGTCGGGTCCTGTTTGTAATGCCGGAGAAAATACTGAGCTTCCTCCTCCATCATCGCGCTGGCCGTGTAGAACAGGCCGCGCACGGTGAATTCAGGCAGCAGCTTGCTGTAGATCACCAGCACCACCGCAATCAGACACAGGAAACTGCCGCTGATTACCCACTTCAGACTCAGGCCGTTACGCATGGGGTTTTACCTGAATGCCGACACCCGCCAGGGTATGGATCAACGGCCGGCCAAAGGGTTTGTCTACCGTCTTGCGCAGCCGATGCATATGTACTTTGAGCGAATTACTGTCGGGCGGCTCATCGCCCCAGATCTTCGCCTCCAGGCGCTCCCGAGAGACCGGTTGAGGACTTGCGCGCATCAGGTTTTCCAACAAGGTCCAACAGATGGGCGACAAATGCAGCTCCTGCCCTGCCCGGCTGACTTTACGCGTGGTCAGTTCCATCACTAGGTCGTCCACTTGCAGCCGACTGGTCTGGCCGCTGCGACGCAGGCTCAGGGCACGAATCCTGGCGACCAGTTCGGCCAGTTCGAACGGCTTGACCAGGTAGTCGTCGGCGCCAGCGGCAAAACTGGCGAGCTTGTCGGATAACGCGTCCAGCGAGGTCAGCATCAGGATCGGCGTTTGGATGCCTTGCTGGCGCAACCGATCGCATACCTGCTGCCCATCCAGTCGCGGCAGCATGATATCCAGGAGAATAACGTCGTAATGCTGATTGAGGGCCAGGTTAAGTCCGGTCTGACCATTACTGACGTGATCGCAGACGATGCCGCTGATCTCCAGGTACTCGATGACGGTGGTAGCCAGGTCCAGATTGTCCTCGACCAGCAGCAGATGAATATGCACGGAAAAAACCCCTCGGGCAGGCAGTGCGCAGCGGTGTGAAGAATAGCGGAAGTCGGGCTTTATCCCCCGATGTTTACCTGGCGTTAACCTGGTGCTGCTTAGGCTAAGGCTCTTCTTATCCAGAGCTCGTCACCGTCATGAACCTGTATTCGATGATCAAAGGGGTGCTGTTAGCCGTGATTTTCCTCGCGCTGATGGTGGGCATCCTTCCACAGCAAACTCAGCTGGTACGCATGGGAGGCAGTGGCTGGTTTCTGATTGGCCAGAATGTTGAGCAGACAGGGTCGTGTCATGTCGCCCGTGCGTCGTGATGAGCTGGGCGCCAACTATGCCAGCCAGTTGGTCGCCTGCGTGGTGCTGGTTATTGGTGTGGCGGTTTCGATGGGTGTCTATATCGCGCGCTTGAATGCGCACCTCGATGAGCAACGCGACCTGTCCTCGGTGTATCTGCCCGACTGCCCTGACGGCCGTGGTGGTTTTATGGTCTATCCCGATGACAGGCGCAGTGGTGACGAGTGCTACACCGCGCAGGAAGATGAGTCGATCGATGTCGATGAGCTGCAGCGGCTATCAGCCTGGAACCTTGCGCAACGGTTCGACTACCTCCTGCCTGCAGTTCAATCACCGCGCACGTTTTAGATGCACGGCCTTTATGCTTACCCAGTGCAGGCGCTGGGCCGCTCTAGAGCCGCTGCGCTGGAGGCAGACTTGCTGCGCAACGGCGAGCTGCGCAGCGCACCAGAACACCCTCTCAACCTTTCACGCCTGAATATACCGCCGCGTTGATCACTGTCATTGTTAGTTGAAACACATACTGCCAATCCTCCACCACACCACCCATCACCCCCGCTGGCGAGTACACTCGACGGCAATGCCCACCAGGACAACCCTGCTGGGCAGGTTGCTGCTGATTATCATGGAAACTTGAGAAGGACACTCAAATGGTACGTGCCGTTACTATTCTCACCGAGAATTTTTCTGACTGGGAGCCCGCGCTGATCAATTCCACGGGCCGCGCCTACTATGGCTTCGAGACTTGTTTTGCCGCTCCCGGTGGCAAGCAAGTAACATCATCCGGAGGCATGACCATCATTCCCGACCTGGCCATCGAGGCCATTCGGCTGGACGATGTCGACTTGCTGATTGTGCCGGGAGGCCCGATCTGGAGAACAGACAACGCCCCCGCCATCGAGGCGCTGGTCCGTGAGGCTCACGCCAGGAACATCGTCGTGGCGGGAATCTGTGACGGTACCCGCGTACTCGCCAAGGCTGGAGTGCTGGATCACTTGCAGCACACCTCCAATTCCGCTGACAACCTCAAGCAGGTGCATTATCGCGGAGCAGATTATTACCAGGACGTACCGTACGCCGTTGCCGACCAGGGTGTGGTCACGGCTCCTGGCAGCGCGCCGGTCAGTTTCATGGCGCAAATTCTCGACACCTTGGGTTTGAACGACAAGAAGCTGGATGCCTACCTGGCCATGCATGCGGCTGAACATATTCACGGCTGAACCCTTTCCCTCTATCTCTCCCCCTCACCTCGGCGCTGCGGCCAGTTACCGGGCCGTAGCGCGCGTCACCGTTGAACCGCCCCTCCAATACTCAAAGCGGCAGAACCGTTGCTGAACATGATTGAGTGGTGGATATGTCTGGACATGCCGCCTGACGAGGTCAACAAAATCGCCCGGTTCCGCGAACTCAATGATGCTCAAAAAGCGCTGATGCTTTCAGCTCGTAAGGAGTCAGGGAAACTCACGGAGGGGGTTATTCTGTCGAAGTCCACGGAGGTGCTGTTTCGGGCGGTACCGCCGAGCCTTTACTTGGCGATGGCGATGACTGGGCCAGAAGAGAAAGCTTAGCGATTCAGACTGATGAATGTGCATGGAATGAGCGAGCTGGACGCCGCTATGGCAGTGGCTAGAGCCATTCACCACAGGCGCGGCATGCTCTTTTAAGGTGGAGTTCAGTAGCAGACCTAGAACTTCAGGAGCGAGGCATTAAACATTATCGTCCAGCCAAATCTCATAATTCCGGCTCATGGGAAGTATCAATTGCAGGGGCAAGGCTCGCCATCGTATCGTCGATCGTGCTGATCCGCCTTTACCGGACAGCATCTATTTCGTCCAAGGGCAATGGATGGACGAATAGCTATACGTAAAACAGGGAAGAAGACTGAAGAAGGTTGCTCCTCATGGCAAAAAAACCTCGTTTTTACGCAGTGGTGCATGGCCGCCAGACGGGCATTTTCAACAAATGGGAAGGCGGTGCCCGCCTTGCTATCGATCACTTTCCGGGCGCTGATCATCGAGCCTTCAGATCACTTGAGCTCGCAGAAGAATGGTACCGGCAGAACACACGCAATCCACACTCCTGCCACTCTCCCATCTACCACTTTAACTCTGAAATCTTAGGAGCTGCATCGAGCGACGTACCCTTTCAAAAAGCGCTAGACGGCACCAGTCCGAAACGAATCATCGTTTACGCAATCGTGGACCCTGAGACTGAGGAGCCATTTTATGTTGGCGAGACCGGAAATTTTGCTCGTCGTCAGCAAGCCCACCTAAGAACCGCACATGAAAAAACAAAACGAGCCGCAGCGAAAATCGCGCAAATTCTGGCAAAGGGCCAAGTACCTGCATTCAAGGCTATTGAGTTTTGTGACTCTAAAATGGCGGCGCTAGAAGCCGAGACTAAGTGGATCAAACATTATGTCGAGAGGGGGTACACCGTCTGGAATCGCTTAAGAGAACACCGTGAGATCCAGGAGCTCCATAGCGCGCCCCAGACACCCATGGATAAAATAATAGGAGACGGTCCTATTAACCTAGGCCGCCATCACTATCCCTCTCGATTTGAGCTCAAGACCAAGTTACGCCGCTACCTTTCGGGAGAACCATTCGGCCGAGTCGCGCACCCTGTAGCGATCGAAAAACTCAGCTTGATATGGGGTACAACAAAGCAGAGCGGTCCTGCGAGCGAGTTCTGGGTTGTACCTGGTCATCCGCATCGACGACTGCATGCGGTCATCGATGGCATCACTGTCGATTTCGACTATACGGCAGCGATAGACCGAATCCGTGGAGATTAAAAGCGTGCCACTAATACCCATGTGACGCGCTACCTTCTTGGTTCACGGGAGCTCATCTGGCTTCCGCAGTAGCA
The DNA here is from genome assembly GCF_058725345.1 of Pseudomonas sp. DW-iso17. Taxonomy (NCBI): domain Bacteria; kingdom Pseudomonadati; phylum Pseudomonadota; class Gammaproteobacteria; order Pseudomonadales; family Pseudomonadaceae; genus Pseudomonas; species Pseudomonas sp. DW-iso17. The sequence goes on from NZ_JBZXEA010000012.1 coordinate 9,155, forward strand.
CTGCAACAGAGCGACTAATTTAGTTCAAAAGGAGAGGCAGTTGAAACACTTTGTAAAAAAGCCTGCATTTCTGCAGGCTTTTCTCTATCTGGCTCCACGACCTGGACTCGAACCAGGGACCCAATGATTAACAGTCATTTGCTACCTGTTAGTCAAACCGGTGCCACGAAAAACGTGGTAGAGACATAGAAACGCTGTGTAGCGCGAGCGCATGAACGCATCACGCCATGAAAGTTAGTCGCGTTGGATTAGCTTGTCAAAGCAGGGTAACTCATTGGGCTGTAGGAAAAGCAGACGGTAATCGCTCATACGCCATACCGCTTGTTACCGCCAGAGGTAATGCAGTATCGACCACCCCTAGGCCCTATACACACGTTTCCAGAGGAACAGGGGCACGAGGAGCCGTAAGCTGGAGTCTGTTGGCGAGCAGGCTGTACTGGCTGAGTCACTGGTTTGCGTTTCGAAACGAAGTAGCAGCCCGACCCGCTGCACAGGCTTTTTGACGAAAGCCACTTCGGTGATTGACCATCAATACTGATGCGTGCCCAATCGTTGCGCGTCTCGAAAGCCTGAACCTTTTCCCCGCGCTTCAGCTTCGAGACGACCTTACCGCTTGGTTGATTCCGGACATTGAGATTATCAGCGCTTACAAAGTGCTCAGTCGCAGAGACAGGGGCCGGCGTTGAGGGTGATGGAGAGGTCGACTCAAACGTACTCGGCGCGCTCAGAACGCCTGACTGTGCGGGGGCTGAAGGCGTGTCCTTCTTCCCCACTGCCCACAGGACGGCAAAAACAAGCAGGAGCGGGACAAACCATGACCGGGACTTCTTGCGTATATCCATTGCTCTCATTCGGCACGTATTACAACGGGTGTCTTCCTGACCAACCTGACGCATCACCTATTGCGAGCTTAGCCAATCTTCCGTTTTTTGCAGTCAACCTAATTTCGAAAGCTTGGTTTTTCCCTGATCCAGTATCTCGAGCAGACGCTGCATCGCATCATTAGAAAGAAACCATTTGGCTCTTTCTGCGTTGCAGTGTTTTGGATCGCTCAACGCCCATTCACCACCCTGTCCGCCGCAGCTATGTGGTGGTCAGCTATGAAGGTCTGATGCCCTTTGAAAATCCCCAATTGCTCGGTCGCATCAGTGAAGCTGGTGTCACCCAAAAAACGCAGTGGCATGGCATGGTTGAGTTGCTAAACAAGCCTCCAGCTAGCTAAGCGATATTTCTCACTCGAACTCTCCTTCCAAAAAAACAGCGTAAAGCCGCCTATTAAATTGCATTGATATTAAAAATCACCCCAGACTCGTTGAAACCCTACCAACTGGATGGTAGCTTTGTTTCAGATCTTAAATATCTGCAACCAACGACATCCCTGTGAGAATCCCATGCAAGACTGGAAGCAAACCCGAAAAGACATCAACACTCGTTTGATAGAGCTGAATGGCTTGTCACCTGAAACCATGAAGGGTATGGCTGCTCTCGGTGCCGCCGGAAGCAAAACCCATCATCTAGACGCCAAGACTCGCGAACTCATCTCCCTCGCAGTGGCCGTGACGACTCGCTGCGATGGCTGCATTGCATTTCACGCCGCTGAAGCAAAGAAGCTCGGTGTAACCAGTGAAGAGGTCGCCGAAGCACTGGGTGTAGCTATCAACATGAATGCCGGTGCCGCGCTGGTGTACAGCACCCACGTACTCGACGCGTTCGATAAGTCCTAATTCAAACGCCGATGTTCTTCCCCTTCAACGACGTCGAGATTAATTATGAATACGCTGTTCGCACCTTACGATCTGGCCGGTACTCCGCTGAAAAACCGTGTTGTCATGGCCCCAATGACTCGCACCCGAACCTTGAACAACATTCCGAATGAATCCAACGCGCTTTACTACGCGCAACGAGCTTCCGCCGGCTTGCTGATCACAGAAGGCCTGCCTATTTCCGATGAGGCTCGCGGCTATCTGTACACCCCTGGCATTTACGAAGATGTGCACTTACCAGGCTGGCGCAAAGTGACTGACGCGGTGCACGCCAAGGGCGGGAAGATTTTTGCGCAGCTCTGGCACGTAGGCCGTATGTCCCACACCTCGGTACACGGCATGGTGCCAGTCTCCTCGGGCACGGTGCCTGCGGTAGATACCACGGTGTATGCCTGGATCGAACCAGGTAAATCTGGCCCGGTACAGCCAAGCACACCACGTGCGCTGGAAACTGAAGAAGTGAAACGCGTCATCGCCGACTTCGTGAAGTCCGCAAGGATGGCCATTGACGCCGGCTTTGACGGTATCGAAATCATGGCAGCCAACGGCTTCCTGTTCGACCAATTCCTGAGCAGCGCCCTGAACACTCGTACTGATCAGTACGGAGGCTCTATTGCGAACCGTCAACGCTTCCTGCTGGAGACCATTGATGCGATTGCTGCTGAAATCGGCGGATCGAAGATTGGCGTTCGCTTCTCTCCGTTTGGTCGACTGTATGACTTCGGGGTGTACGAAGGCGAAGAAGAAACCTGGATGAGTATGGCGGCTGCCCTCAACGAAAGAGAGCTGGCATTTGTTCACCTGAACTACCAACCGACCATCCTCGCCGCGCAAACGCCACCAGGTTTCGGCGCTGCATTCCGTGAAGCGTACAAGGGCACCTTGATGGCTGCGGGCGGCTTCACCAAAGAGATTGCAGAGTCTGAGTTGGCCAAAGGCGAGCTAGATCTGATCGCCTTTGGCACCGCCTACATTGCCAACCCTGATCTAGTAGAGCGCATGCAGAACAATTGGCCATTGGCCGAGGGTGATCGCGCGACCTACTACGGCGTAAGCGGTTCGATTGATAAGGGCTACACCGACTATCCGGAATACGCAGCGGCCAAAGCCTGATATTCCTTCACAAACATCTAGGAGAACACCATGCCACTCGTAACTATCAAAGGGATTGAAGGCGTTTTTTCCGACGAGCAAAAAGCTGAGGTGATTCGCAAAGTGACTGACGCTATGGTGTCGGTTGAAGGCGAAAACATGCGCGCTCTCACGTGGGTCATCTTCGAAGAGGTAAAAAGTGGAGACTGGGGTATTGGTGGCAAACCTGTGACCACCCAAGAAGTATTGAAGCTGCAAGCCGGCGAGTAAGGCTTCACCTTCAGATCATTAGCTTCCTGTTATTTGAGTGCGGCCATGCTCAACGAACAGGGAGCTTTTCCGTTCTTGGAGAACGCCAGGTTTGTGGGGACTACTCCGTGATTCTGATCATTTACGCCCATCCTTACCCTGACAAATCCAACGTCAACATGTTGATGCTCAATCTGGCAGCCAGCAATCCCGCTGTCGCAATCCGTTCGCTGTACGACCTCTACCCCGGTTTCAATATCGACGTTCAAGCTGAGCAGAGAGCGGTGGAACAGGCGGATCTCCTCGTTCTGCAACACCCGCTGTACTGGTATAGCTATGGGGCACATCATTACCCTACGTCAGATGGGTGTGGAAGAAGTCGAGCGAGAAACATTTGAAAGCGCATTGCCCCTCGGGCGCCGGGGTTTTGGAGCAACTCGGGATAGGACGCTACGAAGCTCGTGAGCGTGCGGATCGATTCCGCCGCCTGAATTTGGAGATGCTAGAGGAGATGGCCGCTCAGGCCCAAGACGATACCGAATTCAAGTATGACGCTTACAAACGAGCCAACGCTTTACTAACGGAAATATTCAATGAAGACCGCGCTCATCCAAGTGATGCTGGCCCAGGAAAAGTGAGCCTTGCGCATAGGGAGACAGGTAGCTGATTTGGCTTATAGGTCGCGGAGGGATGCTTGGTTAGCTAGCATCTTCCAGCTCAGTGATGATTGCTTTTTTCAAGGCCGAGACCGATTTAGACCCAGCGAAGACTTTCAACAGTCGGCCTTCATGAAACACCGCCAACGACGGCACAGAGCGGATGCCGTACATCTGCGCGATTGTCGGAGACGCCGCGATATCGATCTTCCCAAAAACTGCTAGAGAGTGGAGCTTTTCCTCCAGCTCAATGAAGATTGGCTTCATTTCTTTACAGGGTTTGCACCAAGAGGCTGAGAACATTACGACACTGCTTCCTTTGGCTACGAAGCGGGCAAATTGGGGAGCGCTCAATTCAACGATACGGCTCATTGGGATCTCACATGTTGTGTTAAGGAAAAGGGGGCACCTTCTGAGTACCCCCGTTCCGTTGTCCATCAAATTTCGCAGCCATCAATGCCGCAGACTTGACCCATCAATGAGCTATCCCCGGTTCTCGCTTTAGCAACCATTTGATCCAGCGCTTCAAGAAAGATCGCTTCTGGCTGAGCACCTGACACCGAGAACGCGTTGTTGAAGACAAAAAGTGGCACGCCGGAACCCAGTTGGGCTGCGAAATGCTCGTCCTCTAGCATCTCAACACGCAGCTCCACGGATGACCGCGCCAACTGAATTGATTCATCGGGCACACCTGCCTCCTTCGCAATCGCCTCCAAATTGACGCGATCAAAAAGCGACTTGCCGTGACTGGTACTTTGCTCGTACAGCGCCTCAACAAGGCGCTTTTTCACTGTCGTGTCTTCAACTGCTTTCACCAGGATATGAGCATCCGCTGTGTCACCAAACATCATGGTGTCGAAGCGATAATCCAGCCCGTCAGCCTGGCCATATTTACTGACCGTACTCATCATCGCCGCTGCGGAGTCTGGGTTGCCGAGTTTACGTTTCAGTGCCGCGATCATCGGTTCAGGGGCGTGATTTGCAGCCAGTCGATAGGCCCGAATGTTGACCTGTACATCGTCCTTCTGCGGTAAGTTTTCGAGTGCTTTTTCAAAACGACGCTTGGCAATCCAGCACCAGGGACACACATAATCAGACCAGATATCGACTACATATTTTTTCGAAGGGGTTTGCATATTTTTTCCTGCACGGAGAAGTGAAGATTGCATTGCGGCCATTTCAAGCAAATGGTTAAAGCCAGCCAACGGGTCGGCTGAGCGACCCAATGTCCAATCAATGAGGCTTGCTCCCTCCAACATGCTCAGAAGCATGAAAGCGAAGTGCTCAACAGATGTTCCCAGCGATCAGCTGTGCTGCCGGACGGCGTCATTGAGGGTGCTTTGGAGCCAAGTGAGCTGCGAATTGAAGAATTCCCTTGTGAGCCCTTGGAGCGACAAAGGCAACGCAGCGATTTGCGCCGCCAAGGCGCCGCATAACGGCAGCAGCCCCTCATTCGCGCTGATCACAAAAAGTCGGGAAAAAGCCTGTAAGCGGTTTCCGCGTAGCTCAGCAGCGCGGCTTTTGATGGACACTTGAAACTCCTACAACCAGCACCCTTGTCACCGGAGCGGCGTGCTGCAGAGCGCCCCAATGAGAGGCGCTACACGCAGAGCTTGCCTCGGTGTTTAGGCACGCACCGCCATCACCCCTGCATCGACGTCCCAGATAGCACCAGTCACCCAGGAGGTTTTATCGGAGAGTAAGAAGAGGATGGTGTTGGCGACGTCTTCAGGAACACCGACTCGACCCAGTGGGTGGAAGTCGTTCAGCGACTTCATCGCATCCGGGATCGCGTCCTTATCCATGAAACCTTCATAGATCGAGGTGTGAACGATGCCTGGCGAAACGGCATTGACTCGGATACCTGAGGGAGCCAATTCAATTGCCAGGTTTCGGGTGACTGCGTGCAGGCCCGCCTTGGCCATCGAATAAGCGGTTGCTGGAGAGCCGGCCAGCGCGGCCTGCGCGCCAATCGAACCGACGTTAACAATGGAGCCTTCGCGCTTGGCAGCAAGCATATTCTTGACCACGGCCTGCGTGATAAAGAATGTGGCGCGGTTCAGATCCAAGTACATGTCGTAGTCAGCCTCATCGTGCTCGATGAAAGGCTTCGGAATGAATATGCCTGCAGAGTTCACCATGAAGCCGATGTCACTGTGGTTGGCATTGATTTCGTTGCGTACATGATTCATCCCTTCCTCGGTCATGAGGTTGGCAACGATCACTGATACGGTCCCCAACTGACTCAGCTCGGCGCGCACAGCATCGGCTTTATCCTGTTTGCTGCCGGTGAGAACCACGCTGCCACCTGCCTTTAAAAACTGGCGCGCTGTTTCCAGGCCCATGCCGCTCGTGCCGCCAACAACCAACAGTTTTTTACCTGCAAAAAAATCGCTCATTACAGACTCCGGTATTAGATTCGTAAGAGGTCGCCAGCGGCAAGGTGCCGCGCTGACCTATGGCCAGAACGGTTAGCCTTCGATGACTTCGAGCTTAGGGAGCATGCGAATGGCTTTAGAGAAGTTTGCGTAGTTGACCGAAGTCTTGAGCACTACGTTGTGCAGCTCCTCTACACGCTCACGGGAGGCGTCGGTTTGCAGGCGAATGACGACACTCACCTCGTCGTAGCCTGGGTTAACGCTTTCGTCGATGCCTAGGAAACCGCGCAGGTCGAGGGTGCCGTCAGTCTCGATCTCCAGGCTGTGAATCTTGATGCCCATCATCGCGGCATTGGCGGCATAGCCGACCGACATGCAGGCGTTGAGAGCAGCCATCAGCAGCTCCTGAGGGTTGGGCGCGGTGTTCTCGCCAAGCAATTCATTCGGCTCATCGGCTGCAATTTCAAAATCGCGGGAATAGGTTTCACCAGCCAAGCTGTAACGGCTGACTTTGGCTACAGAACGGGTCTGACCCTTCCAAGCAGTCTTAACGTTGAAGCTTGCGTGGCGCTTAGTCGCATCACCAGCAACGCCTTCGGCGAAATTCTGGAGTGCGGCGACATCGATACCATTCAGATTGCTGCTCATTGGACGTTCCTCTTCAGATAAGCCGGACGATTCGACCGGAAGAGAAACAAGCCTACCAAGTAGTAGGTTGACTTACAAGGAAGATGACGATACCAATAGCTTCGAAAAGCTAGGCTGCATAGAGGATTTGGGAATATTGATGACAACACAGTGGGAGTCGTGACCGACAGAATCACTCCGAGAGTGACGCCAGCACAGGTCATCTCACAGCTCTAAGCATCAGGTTTGTTTTATGTAACTGTACGAATTGATGGCACAAGACCGTCTCCGCATAGATATAAAATCAAGGAGGTTTATCGCTGTTTATGCCCCAGGCCACGTATTGGGACGAGATGGAGCTTCGTTTCAAGAGGTCACTTTGAACGCAGCCAAGAGCGCGGTCGCCGCTAAACATGGGCGGTACTGTACAATTCGCGGTCAGGAAAAAGCGCCGCCTACAAGCAAACCTCCCCGTCATTGGATGCAAATCTACCGCACACCAGATAATACCGAGTGATCTATCTGGTAGTTTTAGTCTGCGCTAATTAAGACAGCGTAGATTGGCTCGCGACCCCGAATCAAATAATTCAAGGCCGCCTGCTCTTGGCAGGCGATCAAGTCGGGAGACTATTGGAATATGTACCAAAGATACAGCGATGAAAGACGCCCCCGGGCAGAGAGTGCAGCGGTAGAGTCTATAAACGTAATTGCTACGTCTTTAGTGACGAAGGGTAGATAAAATCAAATCAAATCCCGAAGATCTCTCGTAATCATCGCTCATCGCCCAAGAAACAAAGCTCGCACCTTCTAAAGTGTTCAATATGAACCTTGAAACCCTGATTACATCCAGTTCGGCTTTAAGCTCTCCTCGATCTTGACCCTGCTTAATATTTTCTTGGAGCCAAGTGAGATGGATCTCAAAGAATTCCTTTGTCACTTCTTTGAGGCTTTCAGGCAGGGCCATAAGCTCTGCGGCCAAGGCTCCACAGAGTGGAAGCATCCCGTTCAGGCTGCTGTGAGCGAACATCAAGGCGAAGGCATTCAGCCGGTCGACAACACTGACGTGTTCATCATTGATAGCGTCCAGCTGCTTTTTAAACCGGAACAGGTAGCTCTCGACGATGGCAATTGCCAAGCCTTCCTTGGTGGGGAAGTGATGATGAATACTCGCCTTTTTAATGCCGATGTCGTCCGCAAGGTCGGCATAGCTGAAGGCCGCATAGCCTTTCGTGCGCAGCAGAACCTCGGCGCTGGTCAAAAGGTCTGAACGTGTACTCATGATGCTGCATCCAAATTTATCATCCTGGCATCATAAATTAGTCACACCTCATAAGACAGCGTTCGCCGAACGCTGAACTGAGCTACCGATGTGATTGCCGATTTCGTGTGCATGCCCTAAGCCGCATGAACCTCCTCGAATAGCCAATCTTGAAACGCTCTCAACCTCGGCACGCTCGCATATTTTTTACACGGGACAACGTCGTGGCAAAGTAAAGCACCCTCAGATTACGGGGCACGTGTGCCCTACGGGAAAGCCGGACCTGGGACCCACTACCTGTCCATACGCTCCAGGGGGCTCTCAACAGCAACTGAATGCTGATGGCCCACTACCCGCCTCCTCACCGATGACGCGTATCGACATCGACCTCAACCGACATGCCCGGGCGCAGCGAAGACTCGAAAGGCTGGTCTGGATCAACAGATATGCGCACCCCGATACGCTGCGGTACCTTGACGAAATTGCCCGTTGCATTGTCCGGCTTGAGCACCGCGAATTCCGAGCCCGTCGCTGGTGAGAGCCGCTCGACATGCCCCGTTAGCGTCGCCCCTCCTAACGCATCAATCCTGAGCGTCGCGATCTGGCCGGGCGCAATAGCCTTAGTCTGCGCCTCCTTGTAGTTCGCGACTATCCAGTGATCAGCGGGCACTACCGACATCAATTGTGTCCCGTGGGTCACGAATTGGCCCAACCGCACGCCCACTTCTCCGAGCACGCCATCCTCCGGCGCCTGGATGACCGTGTGATTAAGATCAATCTGAGCCGCACGCAGTTTTGCCTGTGCCACCCGCACCTGGGCTTCCAGACCTTCACGGCCGACATCCACGGTACGCAACTCCTCCCGAGCAATCGACTCTTGCGCACCCGCCTGCTGTACCTCGGCCTGGGCTTGACTGAAATCGGCTCGTGCCTGGTCGCGCTCGCGCGTAGAAATGGCGCCATCCATGACCAACGCGTTTGCGCGCTGCATGTCAGCGCGGGCACGCAATAAGCGCGCCTGCGCACCGGCCATAGCTGCAACATGACTCTCGATGCCCGCCATGCGAGCAGCGTGCGCCTGCTGGTTGTTGGAGAGGTCGGCATTGGCGACGCCAAGATTGGCCGTCGCCTCATCTACCTGCGCCTGATAGACCTCATCGTCAATACGCACAAGGACCTCGCCTCGCTTGACCTGCGCGAAATCTTGCCCGGCCACCTGGACGATATAGCCGCTGACCTGAGGGGCAATCACCGTGGTTCGCCCCCTCACATAGGCGTTATCTGTCTGTTGCAGACCTGCGTCAAAAGGCGGCAACTTCCAGATGTACAGGACGATCGTAATAACGCCAATCGCAGCCAGCACCATGATGATGCCTTGCAAACGGCCCCGGGGCGGGGGCGACCAATGAGAAGCAGTGTGTTCAACATCCGATGGAACAGTCATGGAATCAGTCATTTACGTTCTCAGGCTCGCGACGGATGCGCGAGAGGAAAAAAGCCGACATCTGCAGATAAAACACATACATCGCGGTGCCAAAAGCCAGCACTGACACCATGCGAAAGACGTCATTGAATGCCAGTACGCTAGCCTGTTGCTGCAACGCTTGTCCTAGCAGCTTGCTGCTCTGTTTCTGGCGCTGTTCCGGGTCGGCTATATGACTCGAAAGCAACGCCTCGCCAATGCCGAGGCGCGCTACGACAAGGGGATTGGTGATCGGCGCACTGTCCGCCAGGCTAGCGATATGGGACTGGGTTCTGATGAACTCGTAGCTGCCCATTACAGCCGACCCTGCCAGGCTGCCGATACTCTGGCTCGCCCCGTACAGGACCACGAGCGTGATCATGTACTGAGGTCCCTTCGCGAACAGTTTGAGAAAGCCAAAGATCAAGGCAGGCCCGATGAACAGCGTCGCACCGAACCCAATCAAACACTGGCTCAGGTACAGTTGCGGCGCACGCGTGAGGCTGGTGGATTGCGAGTCCAGATACGCTCCCGTTGCGATAAACAACGCCGCGACCATGACCTGCCAGGGGATACGTTTGGGCGACAACGTCAGGCAAGCGACGACGATCCCCATCAGCATCGACACCAGTACGCACGCAAACAGGACACGCAACTGATCGTTATTGAGCCCGCCCATTGATAGCAAACCTACCGAGCCGAAAGTCTGCTCGGCCAGCGATAGCCGAACCAGCAGCGCAATCGCAACAAAACGCATCAAGTCGAAACTGCCCAGCCATTCCAATTGCAACAGCGGCTGAAGCCGACGTCGTTCAATGAACACCACCGTCACCAGCAACGAGATAGCCGCCACCAGCATCCAGCCGAGAAAGGGCGCGTCGGTCCACCAATAGCTCCGGCCGAGGCCAAGCACACCGGCAAACAGCAGGAAGGATGAAACCAGCAATACAATCACGACTGCGTCCGAGGCAGAAAACACGCTGGCCCTATCACTGCGTGGCAAAGGCACCGCCAACGTCACACCCAACACCGCCATACCAATGCCCAGATTCAACAAGTGCAGCCCCAACCAATGTTCCGAGGCGAGAAACTCCACGGGAATCATGCGCGCCACCGGCGATCCTATCTGGGTAAGCCCTACGCTGATAATCAGGGCCATCGGCTGGGCCGATGGGGCTAGGGCCTGCATCAGATAATAGGTACTCAAGGCGATCAACGTCGCGCACATCAAGCCGTTGATCGCCGTGGCAATGACCGCAGTTGTCAAAGTGGGCCACAGTAACTGCAGCACACAGGCAGCGATGTAGGTACCGACAATGCTTGCCGTGACCAAAGGGATTCCGAACTGCATCCGGGCCTTGACCAAGGTCAGGTTGGCGCTGGCATTGATCGCCAAAAAAACTGCCACCAACCATGAGACCTGAGCCGTGTACTCGCCAATAGAGCCAGAGATTACGCCTAGATTGCTCGCCACCAGGCCGTTGCACAGCGTCGTGCAGGTCCCGAGGAATAAGCCTACGACAAAATATATGCCACGCCTGGCCGGCGACAGCCTGGGCTTATAAGGACTGCCCGCCATCGCCGGTTTCTCGTCAGCTTTGAACACGTATTCAGCGCTGGCCATGTACAGGTAACGCCTTCTTTTGCTGTCGCTGCAGACGCTTCACGGTTGGGATGTCGGAAGGCTGAAGGCCATTACATAGTCACCGGTGTCGGGAGAATGCGCTGCCCCGCCTACGGAAATGACAACGTACTGTTTGCCCGTCGTCGGCGAGACGTAGGAGATCGGCGTGGCGCTGGCGCCGACCGGTAACTCATGTTCCCAGACGAGTTTGCCACTTTGCCCGTCGTATGCCCGGATGTAGTAGTCCTGATAACCGGCAAAGAATACGAGGCCGCCTGCCGTGGTCATCGTTCCTGCATAAGTTGGCATGCCCATGGGCATGGGCAGGTGTGATGCGATACCCAGTGGCCCCAATTGCTCTGTGGTGCCAGCCGGCACTTGCCAGGCCACCTTGTGCGTATTCAGATCGACCGCCGTGACGGTCCCATAGGGTGGCTGGTTGCACGGAACCCCTAGGGATGACATCCAGATATAAATGGCTTGACCGTAAGGTGTTTTCAACTGCGGTGACGGCCCATGTCCGCTCACCTCGATCTGGTGGGTTTTTGTCCAAGTATTGAATTCATCACGAGGCATCAGCCAAAAGATGTTCGGCACCCGGATATCGTTCATGTAAGCCAGATGATTAACGGGGTCGTAGGAAACGCTACCCCAGTTGAATCCTCCGATATTGCCGGGCTGATCCAGCGCCTTGGTCAGACCGATCGGCGTGAAGTCTCCCTCGTAGCGCAGTTGCTTGAACATGATGCGGCACATGAGTTGGTCGAACATGGTTGCCCCCCACATCTTCTTCTCGGTGAGGTGTTCGGCACCGATAGTCGGCATCCCTACCGAATAAGGCTGTGTAGACGAAAGCTTTTCTTCAGGTACCGCACCGGCCGTAGGCACGGGCTTTTCGACGACGTCCGCAATCGGCTCCCCGGTGGCGCGATTTAGCAGGAAAAGCTGGCCACGCTTGGTGGTTTGCAATACCCCGGGGATGGTTCCGCCTTGGCCGTCAGGCAAATCGACCAGCGCGGGTTGAGAAGGCAAGTCGTAGTCCCAGATGTCGTGATGGACGGTCTGGAATTTCCATTTCGGGCGGCCCGTCATGATATCGAGGGCGACAAGGGAAGAGTTGTATTCATCCGAGTGCGGTGGTCGCTCCATGCCGAAAAAGTCCGGCGTGGCATTTCCCAGCGGCGCATAGATAAGACCCAACTGGTCGTCATAGGCAGCGGCGGTCCACATGTTGGGCGTGCCGGGCGTGTAGGTCTGCCCCGCCGGTGGCAAGCCGGTTATGTCCGGGTTGCCCAGGTCCCACGCCCATGCCAGTGCGCCGGTGCGGGCATCAAAGGCGCGGATCACGCCTGACGGCTCACCGCGGCTGTAGTTATCAACTACCCAGCCACTGATAATAATGTAGTCGCGCGCCACCAGCGGCGCGGAAGTCTGAAAGTAGAACCCAGGCTTAACGTCGCCCATGCCCTGCTTCAGGTCGACGACGCCGTCGCTGCCAAAACCTGGGCACTGCTTGCCGGTCTTGGCATCTAGTTCGATCAGGCGCGCATCGATGGTGGAATTGACGATTCGTTCCGCACAGACGCCATCAGCCGGCGCCTCCTTGAGCTTGTAGTAACCCAGGCCGCGGCAACGGTTCCAGATAGGAGATGCACTATGGGTATCGAATTTCCAACGTTCTACCCCCGTATCTGCATCGATGGCAGCAATGCGATCATCGGGTGTGCAAGTGAACAACGTATCTTCAATTTGCAATGGGGTGTTCGAATCCACGGCGCCCTTGTCCAACTGGATCTTCGCGCCGGTACGATAGGTCCAGGCCACTTTCAGGTCCTGAACGTTGTCACGGTTGATCTGCGTAAAGGGCGCGTAGCGCGTACCCGCAGTGGTTCGGCCATATGCGGACCAATTTGAAGGCGTGGTGTTTGTGGCTGCTGCAGTAAAAGGTGTGCCCGAGACAGGCGAGACGACACCATGTGGAGTAAAGGCAAACCCAAAGAACACAGCCGTCCCTAATAGCGCTAGTACACCCAGGCCGCGTATCCGGCGCCGGGAGTCCGCAGGCGACCAAGTGGATAACAGGAGCAAGCCGATGCTCGCCATCGCTGCCGGTACGAGCAGGCGTGGAAACAGCGCCCAATAGAACGTGCCTGACTCCCAGAGCGCCCACGGAACACTCAGCACGGCAACCGCTACCAGCAGCCATACTCCACAAACTTGCCTACGCCAAAGCATGACGCCAGCGCTCAGATAGGCCCATCCGGCCAGCACGTAATAAAACGATCCGCCAAGGGTTAAGAGGTAAGCTCCACCTAACAATAGCCCCAGCCCCATCAAGGCAACTAGGCTGGCAAAAATACGATTTATCGAGGTCACAGTTGAACTCCTATACGCTAAATGGCTCTCAGACTTGGTGATGATAGTGTTAGTCTATTAATTTTAGCCATGCCATATGGAGCAACTATACATTGCATAAAAGCAACGCCATGTGGAGCGAATACCACACCTTCCTCGTTGCCGCGCAAACATTGAACTTCAGCCGTGCGGCTGAACGGCTTGGGCAGAACACTTCAAGCATCAGTCGCGCCGTGACCCGGCTGGAGGAGCACCTGGGTCTGCGCTTGTTCAATCGGATGCCCTCTATGCGATTGACGGACCCGGGCGAGCGGCTCTATAGCGAAATCGCGCCCTTGTTCGAAGGCCTTCAGGAGGTTGAAAGCGCGATCAAGTCGGATGATGGAAAAATTAGAGGACGTATCCGGGTCGTCGGATCGCCCGAGGTTGTGCACTGGTTTATCAACCCGGCTATCGCTCGAATGCTGGAAGAACAGCACGAAATTCATTTTGAAGTGGAGGCCAGCACACGCGTGCCAAACCCCATTGAAGAGCCAGTGGATGTCTACTTCAGTCATCGCCGCGCCGAAGTGATTAACAAGTCGCTGGTTGCTCGGCCAATCTGTTCAATGCCACAAGGGTTATTCGCTTCTCCCCTGTTACTGGCCGGCAGGAAACCTCCCCGTGTACCGGACGATCTCCTGCAATGGCCCTGCCTTGGGCGTCAGGGAGAACCCGAGTGGGAGCTCATCGACCCCCAAGGACATAAACACCTGATGCCGGTGCAAGCCATCCTGCTTGCCACACCGAACGATGCGCGCATGGATCTTACTCTGCGCGGACTTGGCATCGCGCAGTTCAATTTGCCCAGCGCCAATGAGGCCGTTGAGAGCGGAAAACTGGTACGTATTTTACCTGGCTATACCCTCCAGAACATGTCGCTTTATGCTTTTCTACTGTCACGACGCTTGATTCCGCAGGCGGTGCAGATCTTTCTGCGCTATACCACGGAAGAGGCAAAAAAATACTTTCCCGATTGAGTCCTGACTTGATATCGGTTCGTTAGGGCAGATGACGTACGACCTTAATAATCTTATAGCCTCCTATTCGTTGCATAACCGAGTAAAAACACTATGGGCAATTACTTTCATCATGTTCTTGTCGGACTATTGGCCCTGCTTCCTATGGCCAATCCTCTAACTAGCATCTCCCTTTTACTAGGCCTTGGAGGAAAGCTGCCTACAGTAGAGCGTAACCGGCAAATCCTGAAGGCAAGCTTATATGTAGCTCTGATTATGTTTGTCAGCTTCTACGGAGGCAGCCTGGTAATGCAGGTATTCGGAATATCTGTCCCCGGCTTGAGAATAGCCGGAGGCCTGATCGTTACCTACATCGGTTTCGCCATGCTTTTTCCAGCAACGACACCTGACGAAACAGAGGTTCAGAAAGATTTCCTTTCAGAGAAAGAGAAATCAACCCCACATTTCCGCGATCTGTCATTTGTACCTTTAGCTCTTCCTGGTGCAGCAGGCCCCGGCACGATAGCGTTGCTTATCAGCTCCGCCTCTACCCTGCAGTCGACCTACCAGACCCTGCCACTCGTCATTCACCTTGCAGCCGCAACCGTATTCATTATTACTGCGCTTATTTTCTGGATAGCTTTACGATGTTCGGGGCGAATCATGAAAGTGCTTGGTGAGTCAGGAATCGATGCAATTTCCCGAGTCGTTGGTTTTCTACTGGTTTGTATGGGCGTTCAGTTCGTTATCAATGGTGGTTTTGAGTTAGCGTCTACACCTATGCACTGATCATAGTTCTCATAATAGTGAATTATTAAAGGCCGTTGATATTCCCGCGGCCACATTCGCTAGCACCAGGTGAATGGGTGTTCCTACGCCTATGGAGAACTGACGCCCTGCCGCCCTCAGGAAGCTAGGGGGCCAGACTCGGACAAAATCAACATTGGCCAGTTACGACTAGCCCCACTACAAAACAATGGTTAGTGCGCTGTGAACCAGTTGGGGTGTAGCACCGGAAAATGTTCCTTCAGCCAATCCACAAATGCCTCGACCTGAGGCGCAAGATGCGTTCTGCTTGGATAAAGCACGGAAACCAGGCGAGGCTTTGGACGAAATGCCTTGAGCACTTCGATCAGTTCTCCGCTTGCGAGGAATGTCTCAACGGCGATTCCAGGCGCTTGAACAATGCCGAAGCCTGCAACACCGCATTGAACGTAGGCATTCGACTCATTCACGGTGATTCCACGCCGAGGCGTATGTGGACGATCTTCGCCGTCTACCGAGAAGTGCCAAGGCAGCGGTCTGTTATTTTGACCGGAAAGGAAGCTGACACATTGGTGGTCTACTAGATCTTGTAGGGTTATGGGTGCACCGCAGGCTTGGAGATAACCTGCAGACGCACAGGTCACCATGGTGGCGGTGCCAATTTCTCTAGCCACCATGCTTGAATCCGGAAGTTCACACATTCGCAATACACAGTCGATGCCCTCGGCTACGAGATCTACCGTACGGTCGGTCACGCCTAGCACAAGCTCGATTTCGGGAAATGCCTCGGTAAACCTCCTAAGGCTTTCCATGAAGCTGTGCTGGGAAAATGCAGTAGGGATGTCAATTCGAAGCCGCCCTCGCAACGTCGATCCACTACGGTCGAACATGGAAGTGGTTTCTGCGATGGTTGCTAAAATCTCTTTGACGCGTTCGTAAAACCGCTCTCCCTCAGCAGTCAGTTTTACTTTACGCGTAGTGCGCTGGAACAGACGGACACCCAGCGAGGCTTCCAGATCCTGAATGGTGCGTGTGACGTGCGGTCGCCCGGCCTGCATTGCCTCAGCGACTTTGGTGAAGCTCCCCAACTCCGCTAGCTTGGCGAATACTTGCATCGACTGTAGAAGCTCCATAAGTCTCTTCTCGGGAAGCGTGTTAACGGGATGATTATTGCTGATCAGGATAACAATCCTGTTCGTTTCTGCACATTTATCTAGGGCCGCGAAACCTTAACAATGTCCTCAGCGTAAAGGAGGAGCTTTGCTCCCCTGCACATTCAAAATTGTTGGAGACAGAAAATGAAAGCGTGGCTTCTAAAAGATTTCGGCTTGGATAATCTCGTGCAGGGCGAAACGGAAACCCCCGTGCCCCGAGCGGGTGAGCTGCTGGTTAAAGTAGGCGCTGTATCACTCAATTTCCGGGACAAGGCCATCGTTGACGGCATCTATGAACCTCACATGGTGCCCAAGCCGCTGATCCCCGTCAGCGATGCGGCGGGAACTGTCGTGGCAGTAGGTGAAGGTGTCAGCCGCTTTGCTATCGGAGATCGGGTCAACTCACACCTCTACTCCCGTTGGTTGGACGGCATGCCTGGGCCAGATGAACCCAACTACTGTTTCGGCTCGCCATTGCCTGGTGGTCTGGCGCAATACATGATCATCCATGAAGACAGCGCAGTACGTGCCCCCGACAATATGTCTGATGAGGAAGCAGCGACCCTTCCAATTGCTGCTCTGACGGCGTGGTATGCGCTCGTCGACTATGGCCAGATAGAGGCCGGCCAAACCGTTTTGGTTCAGGGCTCTGGAGGTGTTTCTGTTTTTGCAGCACAAATTGCTACCGCTTTGGGAGCCAAGGTTATCGTCACCTCCAGCCGTGATGACAATCTGGAAGCTGTAAAAAAACTGGGCGCGGTTGCGGGTGTGAATTATCGCACCACCCCTGAGTGGGCAGAGGAAGTTCTGAAGCTCACTGACGGCAAGGGAGTGGATCTGCTGCTGGATGTGGCGGGCGGGGACGGCATCAACCAATCGATTGCTGCGACAAAGGCAGGTGGACGTATTGCACAGATCGGCTTTCTGACAGGCCAGACCTCCGCCTTGAACCTGATGCCTATGATTTTCCGGCAAACAACGATTCGCGGCATAGCCGTTGCTCCACGCTCGTCATTTGACCGAATGAACGAATTCTTGAACGAGCACAAGATTCGCCCGGTAATCGACCACGTGTATCCATTCGATCAAGCACGCGAAGCGTACGAACATCTGGCCAGAGGCGCCTTTGGTAAGGTAGTAATCAAAATCGCGTAGGACCCAGCCGCTTCAATCTCACTCGCCCGCTGCGACGACAGGCGCGTGAGCACGTCCTTCAAATAAGCATACGGATCATGCCCATTGATGGCGTCATAGGAAGCGCGCTAAGCGTCTGGATTGCTGGGTCAACTCCCAAGCAAAAAAAAGCCTGCATCTCTGCAGGCTTTTCTCTATCTGGCTCCACGACCTGGACTCGAACCAGGGACCCAATGATTAACAGTCATTTGCTCTACCAACTGAGCTATCGCGGAATGCGCCGTATGTTACTGATTAAAAAGAAGAAGTCAAGCGTCCTCAGATATTTTCCGCAAATCGTCCCCCTGTTCGCTTGAATACGACGGTTCCCTGGCCAGTTCCAACCAGGCCCGCGCTGCCGGTGGCAGGTGGGCGCTGGCGCGCCAGGCCAGGGCGATGTGCCAATCGGTGTGGGGCTCGTCCAGGGGGATCAAGGCGATGCCGGGGTGTTGGTGTTTGTGCGCCAGCATCCGGGGCAGGAAGGCGACGCCCAGCCCGGCGGTGACCAGGTCGACGATAAAGTCTATTTGCCCACTGCGAGCGGTGACTTTAGGTGTCACGCCTTTACGTTCGCAGGCGCTGAGGATCTTGGCGTTGAGGGCAAAGCCGGCTTCGAACAGGATGAACGGCGAGTCGGCCAGGTCGGTGAAGTCGATGCGCTTGCGCCGGGCCAATGGGTGGCCCATGGGCAACACGGCGATCAATGGCTCGTTGCGCACCGGTTGGTAGTCGAAGCCTTCATCAACCGGTAGCAGCAAGGCGGCGAGGTCAACCTCCCCCGCTTCCAGGCATTCGCGCAGCCTTTTACTGCCGTATTCGGTCAGTTCGATGTCGATGCCCGGGTAGCGGCTGCGGTAAGTGGCAAACATGGCCGCGAACAGCACGCCGCACCCTACCGGCGGCAGACCGATGCGCAGCACGCCGCGCTTGAGACCGCGCAGGTCGTTGATTTCAGCCATCAGGTCGGTGCGTTCGGCGAGCATTACCAAGGCGCGGCGGTAGGCAATTTCGCCGGCGGCGGTGAGTTCGTTCTTGTGGCCAAGGCGATTGAGCAGCGGCATGCCTAATTCGTCCTCAAGGGTCTTGACCGCTTTGCTGACGGTGGACTGGGTCAGGGCAACCACTTCGGCCGCCTGGGAGAACCCACCCTGGCGCACCACTTCGACAAACGCACGCAGTGTTCGTAGGTTCATCAGTATTCCTGTAACGACTGGATGGCAGTGATAAAAGTTGTTTTCATCATGGCATAACTTTGCTTAGGGTGTAGCACTTTGCCCTGTGGAGACACCGTCGATGATCATCTCGTCCGCTTCCGACTACCGCGCTGCGGCCAAGCGCAAGTTGCCGCGCTTTCTGTTCGATTACATCGACGGCGGCGCCTACGCCGAGCACACGCTGCGCGCCAACAGTTCGGACCTGGCCGAGATCAGCCTGCGCCAACGCATCCTGCGCAATGTCGACAACCTGAGCCTGAGCACCCATTTGTTCGGCACGGAACTGGCGATGCCGGTCATCCTCAGCCCCGTCGGGCTGACCGGCATGTATGCGCGACGCGGTGAAGTGCAAGCAGCCAAGGCGGCGGCCAACAAAAACATCCCTTTTTGCCTGTCGACAGTGTCGGTGTGTTCGATTGAGGAAGTGGCCTCGCAAAGCCCGCAGTCGATCTGGTTCCAGCTGTATGTGCTCAAGGATCGCGGCTTCATGCGCAACGCCCTGGAGCGGGCGCAGGCCGCCGGGGTGACAACGCTGGTGTTCACCGTTGACATGCCGACACCGGGCGCACGCTACCGTGACGCTCACTCCGGTATGTCCGGCCCCTACGCGGCGCAGCGGCGCATGTTGCAGGCAGTGACCAAGCCGCAATGGGCCTTCGATGTGGGCTTGATGGGCCGCCCCCACGACTTGGGCAATATCTCCAAATATCTGGGCAAACCCACCCACCTGGAGGACTACATTGGCTGGCTGGCCAACAACTTCGACCCGTCGATCAGTTGGAAAGACCTGGAATGGATCCGCGAATTCTGGAAAGGCCCGATGATCATCAAGGGCATCCTCGACCCGCAGGACGCCAAGGACGCGGTGAGTTTCGGGGCCGACGGCATCGTGGTCTCCAACCATGGCGGCCGCCAGCTCGACGGGGTGCTCTCCACGGCCAAGGCGTTGCCGCCGATTGCCGAAGCGGTAGGCGATGACCTGACCGTGCTGGTGGACTCGGGCATTCGCTCCGGGCTCGACGTGGTGCGCATGCTAGCCCTGGGTGCCAAGGCGTGCCTGCTAGGGCGTGCCACCGCCTATGCGCTGGCCGCCGAGGGCCAGCATGGGGTAGAGAACCTGCTGGACATCTTCGCCAAGGAAATGCGCGTGGCCATGACCCTGACCGGGGTCACCTCCATCGCGCAGATCGACCGTACCACCTTGGTCTAGTAGTGATGAGGGATGGTGTACGTTGTGTGCGGATAACCGAAGCGTTGTTTATTTGCGACAAACAACTCGCCCCACCGAAACAGTAAGGTTAACCGGGCCGGCAGTAATGCCGGCCCCAATCAGCCAAATAACTGGCGCCATGCTTTAACAGACTTTTCTTACTTAAAAATTAGTTAATTGATTTATAAGGATTTTTACCAACCAAATACACTTGGCATGAATCTCGCTCCAGTACTGTTCAAGCAGGTTCGGCGATGACAAGACGTGCGGCAGTGCCCCGGGGTTATAACCCAAAGAAAAGCGGTTTAAACTGTTTCCAATGTTTTACGGAACTGAAGGATCAGTAAGACGCTTGGCACTCGCCACTCTCATCCCGCCTGTAAGACAGCCCAGTGCTTAGAGGCCACCCGCTTATGAAAACCCCCACCCAGACCAACGCAATTGACTTTGACAGTGCCAAATTGCAACGCCTGGGATTTGGCCAGCCATCCTTACGCCCACGTCGCCCCGCCACCCTTGCCGAACTTCGCCAGCAACTGAACCAGCAGTTGCAGACCAGCCTGGAGCCGGAGCGCATCCTGGGCCTGTTCTTTCGTGAGGTTCAGCGCCTGGTGCCGCTGGACGCGTTGCAATACCGTCACGCCGCCAGCGACCTGCGCCTGGAGTTTGGCCACCGGGGTCATCACTCCGTCAGCTACACCCTGAGCCATGAAGGCGAGCACCTGGGGGAACTGGTCTTTCGTCGCAACCAGCGGTTGCTTGAAGAAGAACTGAGCCAGCTCGAACTCCTGCTGGTGACCTTGCTTTATCCGATGCGCAACGCCCTGCTCTACCGCGCCGCCACCCGCAGCGCCCTGCGTGACCCGTTGACCGAAACCGGCAACCGTGTGGCCATGGACCAGACGCTGCAGAGAGAAATCGACATGGCACGCCGGCATTTGCACCCGCTGTCGTTGTTGATGCTGGACATCGACCACTTCAAGAAAATCAACGACACCCATGGGCATGCCGCGGGCGACAGCGTGCTGCGCGCCGTGGCCGGGGCGATCAAACGCCAGCTGCGCAACGTGGACATGGTGTTCCGGTTTGGCGGGGAGGAGTTTTTGATCCTGCTGTCCAACACCGGTCGCGATGCCGCGAGGATGGTGGGAGAGCGCCTGCGCCAGGCGGCACAAGCCCAGGACTACTGGGTGGAGGGCACGCGAATAGAACTGACCGTGAGCCTCGGCTGCTCGACGCTGCTGGCGGCCGAGTCGGCTGAAAGCCTGCTGCGTCGGGCCGACAATGCGTTGTATGTGGCCAAGCGCGAAGGTCGTAACCGCTTGGCGATGGCGGGGTAAAGTCAATTGTGGCGAGGGAGATTGCTCCCTCGCCACAGTTACCGCTACGCCTCGCTGGCGATGCGCACAGGGCGCTCGCGAACGGCTGGCGCCTTGTCTTTCTCTGTATGCTCTAGACGCATGCAGCTTTCCAGGAACAAGTGCATGTAGTCGTAGCTCTTGCATACCGCCTGGCGCAACTCTTCCTGCAGGGCCTTGCTCGGGTTGGTCCCGGCCAGCGTGCAGATGATTTCCAGGGCTTCCCAAGGGTGGGCGTCATCGTACTGGGCGTGCATCTTCAGCCACTTCATCGCCCGCTTGCGATCTTCCTCAGGGAAGGCGGCAGCATACACACCGGTAGAGCAGACCACGGCGGACCACTCCCCCGTCGCCCCCTCGATCGCGTAGTTGGTGGCGGCAATCGCGACGATCAACGCATCCGCCGAGCTGGTGTGCCAGCACCAATGACTCAGGGCGTGCAACTCAGGCGGCACCTCCTGCGCTTGCAGTTCTTCAAGGCTGACGCCGTGAGCCCGCGCCCAATTGACCCAATAGTCGGCATGGTTGAGCTCCACGCGGATATTGCGCATGAGCCAACGGCGCGCCATATCCTCCCCAGGATGACGGGCAAACTTGGTCTTGGTCAGGTTCTGCGCCATGTACAAGGCAAACTGTTCCACCACCGGCCAACCACCAATCAGGTAGTGGCGCATGGTCTTGGCGCTGAGGGCGTTGTCACGCATGCGCTGATACAGTTCGTGCTCGACAACCCGACGCTTGCTCTCGCTACAGTCCTGGATCAATTGCTGCGCCCAGGCGGGGTAACTGGAGGCTTCCATAAGCGGGCCGGTTCTGTTGAATGTGTCGATCACTGTGGGGCTCCTTTTCAAGTGTGATTGTACAGACCAGCAAATGTTTCAGCGGAAAGTGCCGGGCGCCTTGAATAACAGTGGCTGCGGCCGCTCAGGTCGGCACTGCAAGCTATCAAAGGTAAACAATTGCGGGCGTTCAATCAGGTAGCCCTGAGCGTAATCCACACCTATCTCAAGTAAAGCCTGTTCGATCTGGGGTGTTTCAACAAACTCGGCAATCGTGCGCTTACCCATGACGTGGCCGATGTGGTTGATCACTTCGACCATGGCGCGGTTAATCGGGTCGTCCAGCATATCCTTTACGAAACTTCCATCGATCTTCAGGAAGTCTACAGGTAAATGTTTCAAATATGCGAATGAGGACATTCCGGCGCAAAAATCATCGAGTGAGAAATGGCACCCTAACGCTTTGAGTTCATTAATAAACCGAATCGCGCTGCCCAAATTGGCTATAGCGCTGGTTTCAGTTATTTCAAAACAAATCATTTCCGGTGGAATGTTGTAAGTATCGAATTTCTGACGCAAAAAACCTAAAAAGTCATCATCGCCAATGGTTATGCCTGACAGATTAATCGCACACATGGCCATGGGGCGGCCCGGGCGCTCATGCATGCAACGGGCGATAATCTTGAATACGTTTTCCACTACCCAACGATCCAGGGACGTCATCAACCCGTAGCGTTCGGCCGCCGGAATAAAACTGTTGGGCAAAATGATCCGCCCCGCTTCGTCATGCAGGCGCAGGAGAATTTCGATGTGCCCACTGCCGGCGTCGGTAGGGCCCAAAGGCGCAATTTCCTGGGCGTAAAGGCAAAAGCGGTCTTCCTCAAGCGCAATATGCAGCCGCTGTACCCAGGCCATCTCGCCAAACCGCAGAGACAACTCCGAGTCGTCGACATGGTAGACCTGCACCCGGTTGCGCCCCTTTTCCTTGGCCATGTAGCACGCCATGTCGGCGGCACGCAGGGAGGTTTCCAGGGTGGTCGGGGTTTGCGAGATATGCACCAGGCCGATGCTGACGGTGGTCATGAAGGGCCGACCCTTCCACACGAAGTGCAAGCTCTGCACAGTGTGGCGCAGGCTCTCGGCGATTTTTTCCGCCACCGGCGCCGGGCAGTTCTCCAGCAGGATACCAAACTCGTCGCCGCCCAACCGAGCCAGGGTGTCGCCCTCGCGCAGGTCCGACTGCAGCAACGCGCAGATGTGGCGCAGCAGTTCATCGCCCGCGGCATGGCCACAGGTGTCATTGACCAGCTTGAACTGGTCGAGGTCGAGGAACATCAAGGCATGTCGCCCACTTTGCTGGCGCGCGACCTGTTGCAGCACCTGTTCAAGGCGGAACTCGAACTCGCGACGGTTAGCCAGGCCAGTCAACGCGTCGTGGGTGGCCTGCCAGGAAAGGTTGGCGATGTACTGGCGTTCCTGGGTCATGTCATGCAGCACCAGGACCGCACCGCTGACCTTGCCGGCACTGCGGATCGGCGCGCCCACCAGGGTGACCGAGACGGTGCTGCCGTCCAGGCGCTGGATCAGCTTGGAATGCTCGCTGCCGCCGCTGAACTGGCCTTTGACGATGTGTTCAATCAGTGTGAAACCGTCGGGCTCGGCGTTTTCATTCAAAAGCTTGAACAGCGCCGCCAGCGGCAGGCCCTGGGCTTGCTCCGAGCGCCAGTGGGTCAACGCTTCGGCTGCAGGGTTCATATAGGCAATGGCCCCGTCGACGTCGGTGGTAATCACCCCGTCGCCAATCGACTCCAATGTGATCTGCGCCCGCTCCTTCTCCGCTTGCAGCGCATCGGCAAAGGCATGACGCTGGGCCAGCAGCTTGTGGGGGCGCAGCAGCGCCAACACGATCAGGCCCAAGGCAGTCGCCAGGTTGGTGATCAACAACAGGCGCAGGATCATCCGCGAACCTTCGCCCAGGGCATCGCTGAACGCCTTGGCAGCGGGCGTCACCCCTTCATTGATGGCCGTGATGCGCGCCTTCCAATGATGGACATCGTCACTGCTGACGTAGCCGGAGGTAATGGCGCCGTGCATCTCCTGAGCCAGCTCATCGAGCTGCACGAGGTAGCCGTCGCCCACCGTCCACAGCTCAATGGCTTTTTCCAGGTAGCTGAAATGACGGAAGTTGAGGTATAGCCAGATCAGGCTGGAAACGTCGTCCGGATGATTACCGCCCTTGAGAATGCCCAAGCGGGCCGCGTCCGTATCGGGGGTGGGACGGTCCAGAGCAATGCGCAATTCATGCCCACCCTGGGGCACGGCAATGGCCTGCTGATATTTGAGGTAGGTGGCGTCGTTGCGGTTATCGGCGTAGAGGGTCAGGTAGTAGATGGCATCCTTCTGGCCCTTGGACCACAGGCTTTCGCCCGCCACATAGCCCCGCACTGCCGAAAGCACGTAGAGACTGACGCAGCCTAACAATGCCTGGAACAACACGACGGCGATAAAGGGCCAGACAATACCCAGCAGGCGTGGCGTTCCGAGAGTCCGCTTTTGCTTCATGAAGTCCCTTACACATGCACAGCTTGATACGCACGCGAAAATCCGCTCCCGATAGCACAGCCTAAGCTAAATCAACGTACTTGTTGCAAGTGTCCGTACAGTTTGGCGTACAACCCGCCATCGGCAATCAACTGCTGATGGTCGCCGTCCTCGGCGATGTGCCCGCCATCGAACACCAGCACTCGGTCAGCCTGCTTCACCGCAGACAGCCGGTGGGCGATGATGAGTGTAGTACGCCCGCTGAGAAACCGCGCCAGTGCCTGGTGCAGGTTGTACTCGGTCGCCGCGTCCAATGCGGAGGTGGCCTCGTCCAGAATCACCACTTTAGGCTCGGCGAGCACCATGCGGGCAATGGCCAGGCGTTGCCGCTGGCCACCGGAAAAGCGCACGCCCGAACGCCCGACCACGCTGTCCAGGCCCAAGGGCAATGCCTTGACAGTAGCATCCAGTTGGGCGATTTCCAGCGCCTGCCAGCAGGCTTGATCGGTGCGGGTGCGGCCCATGGTCAGGTTGGCGCGCACGGTATCGTTGAACAGCGCAGGATGTTGCAGCACCACCGCGACGTTTTCGCGGATGGTCTCCAGGCCGATCTCCTGCTGGGTGGCAGTGCCAAAACGAATGCTGCCGGCCTGCGGCGTGTAGAGCCCCAGCAACAGTTGCACCAGGGTGCTTTTACCGCCGCCGCTGGCGCCGACAATTGCCACCTTTTCACCCGGTGCGATGGCCAGGTTCAACTGGTTGAGTACCAGCTCTTCGCCGTAGCCGAAGTCGAGGCCACGCACTTCGATGCCGACCGTCTCGCGCCCGCTGAACGGGTCTGCGCCGCCTGGGTATTGCGGCTCATCGGCACGCGCCAGCAGCTCGTTGATGCGCGACAGCGCGCCGCCTGCCGCGTAATAGGCGTATTGCAGGTTCAGCAATTGTTCCACCGGGCCAATCATGAACCACAGGTAACTGAACACCGCGAGCATCTGGCCGATGGACAGGTCGGAAAACAGCACGGTGAGCATGGCCGCGGCGCGGAAGATGTCGATACCGAACTGGAACAGCAAGCCACTGGCGCGGCTCGACGCGTCGGTTTTCCATTGGGAATGAATGGCGTAGTCACGCACTTCCTGGGCACGCTGGCCCAGCCGCCCGAGGAAAAAGCCCTGGCGGTTGCCAGCACGTACTTCCTGTATGGCATCGAGGGTTTCGGTCAGCGCCTGGGTAAAGCGTGAAGTACTGTCGTTTTCCAGCTTCTTGAGGTGCTTGACGCGCTTGCCCAACTGCACCGTGGCGTAGATCACCAATGGGTTGAACAACAGGATCAACAACGCCAGTTGCCAATGCATCCACACCAGGATCGCCGAGGTGCCGACCAGGGTCAGCATCGCCACCAGGAAGCGGCTGAGGGTTTCGCCGACGAATTTGTCCAGGGTGTCCAGGTCGGTCACCAAGTGGGTGGTGACCGTACCGCTGCCCAGGCTTTCGTACTCACCCAGGGAGATGCGCTTGAGACGCTCGATCAGGCGCACGCGGATGCGGTACACGATGTCCTTGGCCAAGCGCGCAAACAGCCGCGCCTGCACCACGTTGAACACCAACGCGCCGCAACGCAGGGCCAGGGTGACCAAGAGCATCAGGCCGATATAGCCAGCCGCTTTTTGCCAGCCCAGGGGCAACGCGTGGTTCATCACCTTGAGGGCGGCATCGCCATGGCCCAGTAGCACTTCGTCGACCAGCAACGGCAACAACAGCGGGATAGGCACGCTGCACAGGGTGGCGAGCACGGCGACACCGTTGGCGACCCACAGGGATTTTTTGTGACGCAGGGCCAGGCGGCGAATTTCCGCCCAGGTCAGGCGGTCGGTGCGTGGAGGCTGTTCATACACAGGCAGCTCGCTCCAACCATCGAGCGAGTAACGGCGACAGCTCGGACAGCGGCTGGTAACCATTGGTCAGCAAAGCCAACTGGCCGTTGCGCTCGGCCAGCAGGGTCGGAAACCCGGCAATGCCCAGGTCCTGCACCCAGGTGAAATCGGCCGCCGTGGCCGCGTGCTGATCGGCACGGTCGAACTCGCCGGCAAACTCGATACGTGGAATACCGGCCTGTTCGGCCAGCTCCACCAGCACAGGGGCGAGCGTCACGTCCCGGCCTTCGACATAGAACGCGCGCTGGATCAGCCCCAGCAGCGTCCAGGCGCAATCCGGCGCCAGGCTGCGTGCGGTGACGATAGCGCGGCACGCAGGCTCGGTGTCGTAGACAAACCCGTCGGGCAATGCGCCTTCTCGCTTGAACGGCTGGCCGGTGGCGTCGGTGACGGCCTGCCAGTGTTCAAGGATGTAGCGCCGGGTCGTCGGCTCCAGCGCCGCGCCGCTGCCGGTGCGCAAGCCGCCCACCACCAGGTGCACGTCCACGCCGGCCGCCTGGGCCTGCTCCACCAGCGCTTGTGCCACCGGGGCAAAGCCCCAGCACCAGGAACACATCGGGTCCATTACATAGAGCAGGCGCGCAGACATGGCTCAGGCCTCGGAAGGGGTTTGCTTGTAGTTGTAACCAATCGGGTGCGGCATGTTGCGGGCCTTGGCCAGTTCGATCTGCTTCTGGCGGTCGATCGCACTGCGACGGGTCTTCTCCGGCAGCTTATCCCAGCAATGGGGGCAACTGATGCCAGCCACATAATGCTCGGAGGCACGGTCTTCTACGCTCACCGGTGTGCGGCAGGCATGACATTGATCGTAGTCGCCTTCGCTCAAGTCGTGGCGCACGGTCACGCGATTGTCGAACACAAAGCAGTCGCCCTGCCATTTGGTTTCTTCCTGGGGCACCTCTTCGAGGTACTTCAGGATACCGCCCTTGAGGTGGTAGACCTCATCGAAGCCTTCGCTGAGCATGTAGCTCGACGCCTTCTCACAGCGAATGCCGCCAGTGCAGAACATGGCGACCTTCTTGTGCTTGGCCGGGTCGAAGTTGGCTTTGATGTAGTCGGGAAATTCGCGAAAACTGGTGGTTTTCGGGTCGATTGCGCCTTCAAAGGTGCCGATGGACACTTCGTAGTCGTTACGGGTGTCGATCAACAATACTTCCGGGTCGCTGATCAGCGCGTTCCAATCCTGCGGGTCGACGTAAGTACCCACCTTTTTGTTCGGGTCCACGCCTTCGACACCCAGGGTCACGATCTCTTTCTTGAGTTTGACCTTGGTGCGGTAGAACGGCTGGTCGTCGCAGTAAGACTCTTTGTGGTCGATGTCGACCATGCGTGGGTCTTTCTTGAGCCAGGCCATCAGGCCGTCAATGCCTTCGCGGCTGCCGGAAACGGTGCCGTTGATGCCTTCTTCGGCGATCAGCAAGGTGCCTTTGATGCCGTTATTGACCATCGCCTGCAACAGGGGCTCGCGCAGGGCGACGTAATCTTCGAGGGTGACGAACTTGTACAGTGCCGCCACGACAATCGGTTGAGTCATGGGTGTTCTCTCCAGGTGGCTACCCTCGTAAGGGGTGAACCGGATGCAAAAAAAACGCGCCGGCTAAGCGGCGCGTTGCGGATTCTATCAGGGTTACCCCATCAATGTCCGCCGGCGCAGGTCGGCGAGGCCGGGGCTGCGTCGATTGTCGCCCATTCTTCGGGCGTATAGGTATGCAGCGCCAGCGCATGAAATTCGCTCATCAGGCTACCCAGGGTGGCGTAGACCTTCTGGTGGCGCTTGACGCGGTTAAGCCCCTCGAACTGCTGGCTGACCAGCACGGCCTTGAAGTGGGTCTGCAACCCACGACTGTGCATGTGGCTTTCATCCAGCACGCTCAAATGCTCCGGGACCAGGGCGGCAAGGGCCGTTTCGATACGCTGTTGCATGGTCATTCCTGCTTACTTCTTCTTGGCCGGTGCGGCGGCTTTTGGCGCCAGCTCGTTGGTCATGTCTTCCAACAGCTTGTTCACCACCGGTACGGCGCTTTCCAGCTTGGCCTGGGTCATCTGGGCCGATTGCTGGGTCAGCTGGGGCATTTTTTCCAGGACTTTCTTGCCAAGTGGCGACTGGTAGAACGCTACCAGGTCCTTG
Source organism: Pseudomonas sp. DW-iso17 (assembly GCF_058725345.1). Lineage (NCBI taxonomy): Bacteria > Pseudomonadati > Pseudomonadota > Gammaproteobacteria > Pseudomonadales > Pseudomonadaceae > Pseudomonas > Pseudomonas sp. DW-iso17. The sequence goes on from NZ_JBZXEA010000012.1 coordinate 37,873, forward strand.
AGCTCGGATTCGCTGAAGTTGGTGGTGTAGAGCTTGACCATGTCGGGCTTGAGCTTCGGCCAGCCGATGGCCTGGTCCAGAGCGGCGTTGGCCTTGGCCTGGTAGCTGTCCAGTACGGACTGCTTGGCGGCAGGCGCCTTGGTCTGTTCGAAACGCTGGGCGAACATTTGCTGCACTTGCATGTACACCGGGGTCCCCAGCTTGTCAGCATGGGCCAGGGTAAGGAAGGCTTCGGCACTGGCGTTGTGGCTGGCGGTATCGGCAAGAACCTGGCCGCTGGCGCAAACCAGAGCAACCGCGGTACAGATGGCACGAAGACGAGTCATCGAGTTTCCTTTTCTAGCAGGCGAGGTAAGACCCCAAGGGCGACCATTCTGCGCCTAAAAAACCTCGCGGCTCAACCCCACCCCTCGGCAAGCCCTGGTTTCACGGGGCACGAGGGCACAAATGCGCTTTTAGGGAACCCACGCTGGCCGCCAGGGCCTAAACTGACCAATCACGACTGGATAAGGAGGGTGACCGATGAGCCGTATCGAAACCGACAGCCTGGGGGAAGTACAGGTCCCTGATGACGCCTATTGGGGTGCGCAAACCCAACGTTCGCTGGTCAATTTCGCGATTGGCGAGCAGCGCATGCCGCTGGCGGTATTGCATGCCTTGGCCTTGATCAAGAAGGCTGCGGCACGGGTCAACGACCGTAACGGCGACCTGCCCGCCGATATTGCCCGCCTGATCGAGCAAGCTGCCGACGAGGTTCTGGACGGCCAGCACGACGACCAGTTCCCGCTGGTGGTCTGGCAGACCGGCAGTGGCACCCAGAGCAACATGAACGCCAACGAAGTGATCGCTGGCCGCGCCAACGAACTGGCCGGCAACAACCGCGGCGGCAAGAGCCCGGTGCACCCCAACGATCACGTCAACCGCTCCCAGAGTTCCAACGACTGTTTCCCTACTGCCATGAGCATTGCTGCGGTGCAAGCGGTGAACAAGCAACTGCTGCCGGCGATCGCCACCTTGTCCGGTGGCCTGGCGGAATTGGCCGCGCGGCATATGAAACTGGTCAAGACCGGCCGTACCCACATGATGGATGCCACGCCGATCACCTTCGGCCAGGAGCTTTCGGCGTTTATCGCCCAGCTCGATTACGCCGAGCGTGCGATCCGCAGCGCCCTGCCCGCGGTGTGCGAGCTGGCCCAGGGCGGCACTGCCGTCGGCACCGGCCTCAATGCCCCTCATGGCTTTGGCGAGGCGATTGCTTCCGAACTGGCCGCGTTGTCGGGTTTACCCTTTGTGACCGCGCCGAACAAATTCGCCGCCCTCTCCGGCCATGAGCCGCTGGTGACCCTGCACGGCGCGCTGAAAACTCTGGCCGTGGCGCTGATGAAAATCGCCAACGACCTGCGCCTGCTGGGTTCGGGCCCTCGCGCCGGGCTGGCCGAAGTCAAGTTGCCGGCCAACGAACCGGGCAGTTCGATCATGCCCGGCAAGGTCAATCCGACCCAGTGCGAAGCGCTGTCGATGCTGGCCTGCCAGGTACTGGGCAACGACGTGACCATCGGCATGGCCGCCAGCCAAGGGCACTTGCAGTTGAACGTGTACAAGCCGGTGATCATCCACAACCTGCTGGAGTCGATCCGCCTGCTGGCCGATGGCTGCAACAATTTCCAGGAGCATTGCATTGCCGGCCTCGAACCCGACGCCGAGCAAATGGCCCAGCACCTGGAACGCGGGCTGATGCTGGTCACCGCCCTCAACCCGCATATCGGCTACGACAAGTCAGCCGAAATCGCCAAGAAGGCTTACGCCGAAGGGCTGACACTGCGTGAGGCTGCACTGGAGCTGGGCTACCTCACCGATGCCGAGTTTGACCAATGGGTGCGCCCGGAAAACATGCTCGGCGCTTAAACCGACATCCGCAGCCGCCGGGCCCTGAGCCCGGCGAGCAGCGAAGGCGCCAGCGCCACCATCGCCGAGCCCGTCACCACCACTAGCGCCCCCACATACCCCAAGGCATTGATCTCTTCGGCTTGCACATAGTCCGGCCATAGACAAGCCGCTACCGCCACGGCTACGAAGGTCACCAGGGGCGTCAACGCCAGGGTTGCACTGACCCGCGAAGCTTCCCAATGCGCCAGGGCTTCGGCAAATGCGCCGTAGGCCACCAGCGTATTCATGCAGCACGCCAGCAGCAGCCAGCCTTGCAGCGGGCTCAACTGCAACGCCTCCAGCGGATGTGCCCAAGGGGTGAGCAACAGCGCGCACGACAGATAGATCACCATCATCACCTGCAGCGAATTCCACACCGTCAGCAACTGCTTCTGACCCAGTGCATAGAACACCCAGATGGTGGTGGCGAGCAGGATCGTCAGCACACCGGCGGTGTAGGTGCCCATGGACGTCAGCAATTCCACCAGACGTTGGTTGAAGAACAAACCAAAGCCTGCGATCAGCACCAACAACCCCACTCCCTGCCCCAGGCTGAAGCGCTCCTTGAACACAAACACACTGGCTACCATCAGAAAGATCGGCCCCATCTGCACCACCAACTGCGCCGTGCCCGGGCTGAGCATTTTCAGGCCCACCAGGTACAACACGTAGTTGCCCACCAGGCCACACACCGCCATGCCCACCAGCCACCCACCCTTGGGGCCAAGCACTTTGCGGCTGGGCAGGCGTTTGGTGGCGGCCAGGTAAACGAACAGGCACGTGCCCGCTACCATGAGGCGAAACCAAGTCACAGTGATCGGATCCATCACCTGCAACACTTGCTTGAGCTTGATCGGAAGAATGCCCCACAGAAACGCGGTCAGCAGGGTCAGGAAAAAGCCGTAGACCCAGCGGCCGGAAGAGATGTGCATGAGTGCCCCAGATGCCAGAGGAAGTGGAGCAGGCATTCTAGGGGCAAGTCACTGAGTTCGGATACGTCACAGTCTTGAATGGGGGAGCTGGCTTGCCTGCGATGGCGGTTTATTTGTGCCCAATCTGTCGCTGGCCCACCGCTATCGCAGGCAAGCCAGCTCCCACATTGGCCGTATTCCAACCCGACTCAGCGTACGGCTTCGAAGAGTCCGGTGGCGCCCATCCCGCCCCCCACGCACATGGTGACAATCCCGTAACGCAGGTTGCGCCGTTGCAGCTCGCGCACCAGGTGCCCCACCTGCCGCGAGCCGGTCATGCCGAACGGGTGCCCGATGGAAATCGAGCCGCCGTTGACATTGTATTTGGCATTATCGATCTCCAAGCGATTGCGTGCGTAAAGGCACTGGGAAGCAAAGGCCTCATTGAGTTCCCACACGTCGATGTCCGCCACCTGCAAGCCCTTGGCCTTGAGCAACTTGGGCACCGAGAACACCGGGCCAATGCCCATTTCATCCGGTTCGCAACCGGCCACGGTAAAGCCCCGGAAGAACGCCTTGGGCTTGAGCCCCAGTGCCAAGGCTTTTTCCAGGCTCATCACCAGGGTCATCGACGCACCGTCGGAAAGCTGCGAGGAGTTACCTGCCGTTACCGAGCCATCCTCGGCAAATACCGGCTTCAGGCCGCTGAGGCTGGCCAGGGTGGTGTCCGGGCGGTTGCAGTCGTCACGGTCGACCACGCCATCCAGGATCTGCACCGTGCCAGTGTTCTTGTCCTCGACCTTGTACTTGACCGCCATCGGCACGATTTCATCGTTGAACAAGCCATCAGCCTGGGCCTGGGCGGTGCGCTGCTGGCTTTGCAGCGCGTAAAGATCCTGGTCTTCGCGGCTGACGTGATAGCGGCGCGCAACGATTTCGGCGGTCTGGCCCATGGGCAAGTAAATGCCCGGCACCTGTTCCTTAAGCAGCGGGTTGATCAGGTTATCGGTGTTGACGCTCTTCATGGTCAGGCTGATGGACTCCACGCCACCGGCAACAATGATGTCGCTGCAGCCCGAAGCGATCTGGTTGGCGGCAATGGCAATCGCCTGCAAGCCCGACGAACAGAAACGGTTGAGGGTCATGCCCGCCGTACCGGTGCCCAGTTGCGAGAGCACCGCCACGTTACGCCCGATGTTATAGCCCTGGGCGCCTTCGTTGGAGCCGGCACCGACGATGCAGTCTTCTACCGTCGCAGGGTCGATACCGTTGCGGGCCAGCAGCGCATTGACACAATGGGCCGCCATGTCATCGGGGCGGGTCTGGTTGAACTTGCCGCGAAAGGACTTGGCCAGGCCGGTTCGCACGCTGTCGACGATCACTACTTCACGCATGGGCTACCTCGATCTTGTGGTTGTTGATCGAGGATAGAGCCGGGCCAGGCCGACCGCGATGATCATTCACTGCGTGGATGCAAAAGCATGGGCTATTTCTTTTTCTTCTTGTCGTGCTTGTCGCTTTTATCAAATGCTTCTTCCAGCGCACGGTTGATGGTGCGCAGCACTTTGACCCGCGCCCAGCGCTTGTCGTTGGCCTCGACCAGAGTCCAGGGCGCCACCTCGGTGCTGGTGCGGTCAACCATATCGCCCACTGCCGCGCGGTAGTCGTCCCACTTGTCGCGATTGCGCCAGTCGTCTTCGGTGATCTTGAAGCGTTTGAAGGGGATTTCTTCACGGGCCTGGAAGCGCTCCAGCTGCGTCTCCTTGTCGATGGCCAGCCAGAACTTGACCACGATCACGCCCGCATCGCGCAGTTGCTCTTCGAAGTCATTGATCTCGCCATAGGCGCGCATCCAGTCCGCTGGGGTACAGAAGCCTTCGATGCGCTCCACCAGCACGCGACCGTACCAGGAGCGGTCAAACACGGTGAACATGCCGCGCGCCGGGATCTTCTGCCAGAACCGCCACAGATAAGGCTGGGCCCGTTCGTCTTCGCTGGGCGCGGCAATCGGCACGATGTGGTACTGGCGTGGGTCCAGTGCTGCCGCCACACGGCGGATCGCCCCGCCCTTGCCTGCCGCGTCGTTGCCCTCGAATACACTCACCAACGCGTGCTTGCGCATGCGTTTGTCGCGCATCAGCCCAGAGAAGCGCGCCTGCTCGGTAATCAGTTGTTCTTCGTAATCATCCTTGTCCAGGCGCAGGGTCATGTCGAGGCTGTCGAGCAGGCTCTTTTGGTCCACCGAGGCAAGCAACGGCGCCGGGTTCATGCCGCTGGCCTTGACCTTGGCCTGCTTCAGGGCACTTTGCAGCCCATCGAGCAGGATCTTGCCCACGGTCAGCCCCCGGTAATGGGGGTCGACGCCTTCGATCACATGCCACGGCGCGTAATCGCGGCTGGTGCGGCGCAGCACCCGCTCACCGAAATGCACGAACTTGTCGTAGGTCTTGGACTGCTGCCAGTCCAATGGGCTGATGCGCCAGCTGTGCAGCGGGTCGTCGGCCAGAGCCTTGAGGCGCGCCTTCATCTGTTTTTTGGACAGATGGAACCAGAACTTGAAGATCAGCGCACCTTCATCGCAGAGCATCTTTTCCAGACGTTCGGCGCCGGCGATGGCCTGGTCCAGCCGCGCATCCTTGATCTGCCCATGCACGCGGCCTTGGAGCATCTGGCTGTACCAGTTGCCGAAGAAAATGCCCATGCGGCCCTTGGCCGGCAGTTGCCGCCAGTAGCGCCAGGCCGGTGGGCGCGCCAGTTCTTCGTCGGTTTGCTGGTCGAAGGTGCGGACTTCGATCAGGCGCGGGTCCATCCATTCATTGAGCAGCTTGACGGTTTCACCCTTGCCCGCGCCCTCGATGCCGTTGATGAGGATGATCACCGGGAAGCGCTTCTGCTGTTGCAGCTCGTACTGAACTTCCAGCAAGGCTTCACGCAGGGCTGGCACCTCGGCGTCGTAGGTGTCTTTGTCGATGGCGTGACCGATTTCGGCGGATTCGAACATGGGCAGCTCCGTTTCAAGATGGCTCAAGACTAGCGGATTGGGCCAAGACACGCGCAAGGAAATACAACCCAGCCTTGCCATGGATCAATTCAACGCCTGTTGATCGGCTAGAATGGCCGCCTTGTCTTTGCCCGCTTTCATTTTATGAGCCGCCATGAACCCCATCACCCACGCCCAGCTCGACTGGGATGATCAAGGCCGCCCGCATTCGCGGGTATTCGACGACGTGTATTTCTCCGACCAGTCGGGCCTGGAAGAAACCCGCTACGTGTTCCTGGAGCAGAACCGCTTGCAGGAACGCTTCGCCGCCTTGCCGACAGGTGGGCGCCTGGTGATTGGTGAAACTGGCTTCGGCACCGGTTTGAACTTCCTCTGCGCCTGGCAGTTGTTCGAACAGCACGCAGTCGCCGGTGCGCGGCTGCACTTTGTCAGCGTGGAAAAGTACCCCCTCAGCCATGCCGACCTGCAACGCGCCCTCGCCCTCTGGCCCGAACTGCAACCCTTGGCCGAGCAACTGCTGGCGCAATACATTGCCATCCACCAGGGTTTCCAGCGCCTGGTACTGGACAATGGCCGCGTGACCCTGACCCTGTTGATCGGTGATGCGCTGGAACAATTGCCGCAACTGGACGCCCAGGTGGATGCGTGGTTTCTCGACGGGTTCGCCCCGGCGAAAAACCCCGACATGTGGACCGCTGAGCTGTTCGCCCAACTGGCGCGCCTGGCGGCACCGGGCTCGACCATCAGCACCTTCACCAGCACCGGCTGGGTAAGGCGGCTGATCAATGCCGCCGGGTTCAAGATGAAACGCACGCCAGGCATCGGCCATAAGTGGGAGATCCTGCGTGGGGAGTTTGTCGGTTGGCCCGCCGACTTACCCGCGCCGGCCCCACGTAAACCCTGGTTCGCCCGGCCACCCGCCATCGAGGGAGAACGTCATGCCCTGGTCATCGGCGGTGGCCTGGCCGGTTGCGCGACCGCCGCCAGCCTGGCCGCCCGGGGTTGGCGTGTCAGCCTTCTGGAGCGCCATGCCGGCCTGGCACAGGAAGCTTCGGGCAACCCACAGGGTGTGTTGTACCTCAAGCTTTCGGCCCATGGCACGGCCTTGTCCCAACTGATAGTCAGCGGTTTTGGCCACACCCGACGCCTGCTGGAACACTTGCACCGAGGTGTCGATTGGGACGGCTGTGGCGTGTTGCAACTGGCGTTTGACGCTAAAGAAACCCAGCGTCAGGCTCAATTGGCAAACGCCTTTGCTCCGGACCTGCTGCATCTGCTGGACCGCGAGCAAGCGCAGCAAAAGGCGGGAATCGAACTGGCCCACGGCGGGTTGTTTTTTCCACAGGGCGGTTGGGTGCATCCGCCCGCGCTGTGCCAGTGGCAGGCCAAACATCCACTGATTGAAGTGCTCACCCACCACGAGGCACTGGAACTGCACCGGCTCGACGACCAATGGCAAGCCCGCGCCGGTGACCGCGTACTGGCCAGCGCCGGTGTCGTGGTGCTCGCCGGGGCTGCGGAGATCAAGCGTTTCCCCTTCAGTGCAGACATACCGCTCAAGCGCATCCGTGGGCAGATCACTCGGCTGGCGCAAACCTGCGCGAGTAAAGCGCTGGCCACGGTGGTCTGTGCCGAAGGCTACGTCGCGCCGGCCCGGCTTGGCGAACACACCCTGGGCGCGAGTTTCGACTTCAACAATCAAGACCTCACGCCCACGCCCGCCGAACACCATGGCAACCTGCAGATGCTGGGTGAGATTTCTACCGACCTGCTGCAACGCCTGGGTGCTGATCGCTTGACACCTGAACAGCTGGAGGGCCGTGCCGCGTTTCGTTGTACCAGCCCTGACTACCTGCCCATCGTTGGGCCACTGGCTGACCATGCGGCGTTTGAGCAGGCTTATGCGGTACTGGGCAAAGATGCCCGGCAAGTACCGCAAACGCCCTGCCCGTGGCTGCCAGGTCTGTTTCTCAATAGCGGCCATGGCTCGCGTGGATTGATCACTGCGCCGTTGTGCGGCGAACTATTGGCTGCGTGGCTGAGTGATGAGCCCCTGCCCGTGCCCACCAGCGTGGCCGAGGCTTGCCACCCCAATCGATTTGCCCTGCGCGCGTTGGTGCGAGGCCAGGGCGCTGCACAAAAAAAGCCGGATTAAAGGCAAGGCGGCGATCTGGCTTATAACTTATCGGTCTAAAACTCCACGCATAGCACTGGGTCAGTTTCTGGGTACGCGCCCTTTTGGGCGTATTGAGTGTTGACCCCTCCCCAACGGAAAAACCGGTAAGGAACTTATGTGTGGATTAGCTGGCGAGTTACGCTTTGATCATCAACCTGCCGACCTGGCAGCCGTAGAACGCATCACCCATCACCTCGCCCCCCGAGGCCCCGACGCCTGGGGCTTTCATGCCCAAGGGCCGATTGCCCTGGGCCACCGCCGCCTGAAGATCATGGACCTGTCGGACGGCTCTGCCCAACCGATGGTCGACGCCCATCTGGGGCTGTCCCTGGCGTTCAATGGCGCTATCTATAATTTCCCGGAGCTGCGCCAAGAGCTGGAAGCCCTGGGTTACGCCTTCTATTCCGGTGGCGACACCGAAGTGTTGCTCAAGGGTTATCACGCCTGGGGCGAAGCGCTGCTGCCCAAGCTCAACGGCATGTTCGCTTTCGCCATCTGGGAGCGTGATGCCCAGCGTCTGTTCATCGCTCGTGACCGTCTCGGTGTGAAGCCCCTGTACCTGTCGCGCACCGGCCAGCGCCTGCGTTTCGCCTCGGCGTTGCCAGCGTTGCTCAAGGGTGGGGATATCAACCCGATCCTCGATCCGGTCGCCCTCAACCACTACCTGAATTTCCACGCCGTGGTCCCCGCGCCGCGCACGCTGTTGGCCGGCATCGAAAAGCTGCCGCCCGCCAGTTGGATGCGCATCGACGCCAGCGGCAAGACTGAACAGAAAACCTGGTGGACCCTGCCCTACGGCCCCCATGAGGACGAAAAACACCTGACCCTGGAAGACTGGACCGACCGCGTGCTCGACAGCACCCGCGAAGCCGTGGCCATTCGCCAACGTGCGGCGGTGGATGTGGGGGTGCTGCTGTCAGGCGGCGTCGATTCGAGCATGCTCGTCGGCCTGCTGCGTGAAGTGGGCGTGGAGGATTTGTCGACCTTCTCCATCGGCTTTGAAGACGCCGGCGGCGAACGTGGCGATGAGTTCCAGTACTCAGACCTGATCGCCAAACACTACGGCACCCATCACCACCAACTGCGCATCGCCGAAAGCGAGATCATCGAGCAACTGCCAGCAGCCTTCCGCGCCATGAGCGAGCCGATGGTCAGCCATGACTGCATCGCCTTCTACCTGCTGTCGCGGGAAGTGGCCAAGCATTGCAAAGTGGTGCAGAGCGGCCAGGGCGCCGATGAACTGTTCGCCGGTTACCACTGGTACCCGCAAGTGGACGGTGCCAGCGACCCGTACGCGGCCTACCGCGAGGCGTTTTTCGACCGCAGCTACGACGACTACGCGGCGACCGTCGCGCCCCAATGGCTGACCGCCAACGACGCGGCAGGCGATTTCGTGCGCGAGCACTTTGCAATGCCGGGCGCCGACGCGGCGGTGGACAAGGCCCTGCGTCTGGACAGCACGGTGATGCTGGTGGACGACCCGGTCAAACGCGTCGACAACATGACCATGGCCTGGGGCCTGGAAGCGCGCACACCGTTCCTCGACTACCGCCTGGTAGAACTGTCGGCCCGTGTGCCGGCCCAGTTCAAGCTGCCCGACGGCGGCAAACAGGTGCTCAAGGAAGCGGCGCGCCGGGTGATCCCCAGCGAAGTCATCGACCGCAAGAAAGGCTACTTCCCGGTGCCCGGCCTCAAGCACCTGCAGGGCGATACCTTGAATTGGGTGCGCGAGTTGCTGCTGGACCCGAGCCAGGACCGCGGGTTGTTCAACCCGGCCATGCTCGACCGCTTGCTCACCGACCCGCAAGGCCAATTGACCCCGCTGCGCGGCTCCAAGCTGTGGCAGCTGGCGGCGCTGAACCTGTGGCTGAGCGAACAAGGAATCTGATCCATGAAACCGAATGCCGCGGCTTACAGCCAACGCTTACTCAAGGGCCAGGCGCCGACCTACGAGCGCCTGCAAGCGCGCCTGGCCGAAGATGGCAGCGCACTGGCCGCCGACCCGATTGCCGTGCATTGCGGCTGGGGCCGTTTGTTGATCGGCCACACCTTTCCCGACCCGGCAAGCCTGGCTCAGGAACTGCTCAACGAGCAGCCCGGGGAGCGCGATATCGCCCTGTACGTGGCAGCGCCCCAGCAAATCCTGGGCATTGACCCGCAGCAACTGTTCCTCGACCCGTCCGACACCCTGCGCCTGTGGTTCACCGACTACCGCCCGGCCACCCGGGTGTTTCGCGGCTTTCGTATTCGCCGGGTGCAGAGCGAGGCCGACTGGCAAGCGGTCAACCACCTGTACCAGGGCCGCGGGATGCTGCCTGTCGACCCGGAACGCCTCACCCCACGTCATCAAGGCGGCCCGGTTTACTGGCTGGCCGAAGACGAAGACAGCGGCGCGGTGATTGGCAGCGTGATGGGCCTCAACCATCACAAGGCCTTCCACGACCCGGAGAACGGTTGCAGCCTCTGGTGTTTGGCCGTCGACCCTCAATGCACCCGCCCTGGCGTCGGTGAAGTGTTGGTGCGCCACTTGGTGGAGCACTTCATGAGCCGAGGCTTGAGCTACCTGGACTTGTCGGTGCTGCACGATAACCGCCAGGCCAAGAGCCTTTACGCCAAGCTGGGCTTTCGGGCGTTGACCACCTTTGCAATCAAGCGCAAGAACGGCATCAATCAACCGCTGTTTCTGGGCCCGGGGCCGCAGGCGGAGTTCAACCCTTACGCGCGCATCATTGTCGAAGAAGCCCACCGACGCGGTATTGATGTGCACGTTGACGACGCCGATGCGGGCCTGTTCACCCTCAGCCACGGCGGGCGTCGCGTGCGTTGTCGTGAGTCCCTGAGCGACCTGACCAGCGCCATCAGCATGACCCTGTGTCAGGACAAGAGCCTCACCCACAAGGTGCTCAAGGCGGCGGGCCTGCAGGTGCCGGTGCAACAGTTGGCGGGCAGTGCCGACGACAACCTGGAGTTTCTCGACGAACACCAGCGCATCGTGGTCAAGCCGCTGGATGGCGAGCAAGGCCATGGCGTCGCCGTGGATCTGCGCAGCATCGAAGACGTGCAGCAGGCGATCGAAGCGGCGCGCCAGTTCGACAGCCGCGTGTTGCTGGAAAGCTTCCACGAAGGCCTGGACCTGCGGATTCTGGTGATCGGTTTTGAAGTGGTCGCGGCTGCGATTCGTCGCCCTGCCGAAGTGATCGGCGACGGCCAACATTCAATTCGCGCGTTGATCCAGGCGCAAAGCCGTCGTCGCCAGGCGGCCACCGATGGCGAGAGCAAAATCCCGCTGGATGCAGAAACCGAGCGCACCCTCAAAGCCGCAGGTTACGACTACAACAGCATCCTGCCCCGTGGCGTGCAACTGGCCGTGCGACGCACCGCCAACCTGCACACCGGGGGTTGCCTGGAAGATGTCACGGCGATCCTGCACCCGATACTGGTGGATGCAGCCGTGCGTGCGGCCCGTGCCCTGGATATCCCCATGGTCGGCCTGGACCTGATGGTGCCTGCGGCCGACCAGCCAGAGTATGTGTTTATCGAAGCCAACGAACGGGCCGGCCTGGCCAACCATGAACCGCAACCCACGGCTGAGAAGTTTGTGGATTTGTTGTTCCCACACAGTCAGCCAGCTACCTGACTACCGATCGTTCCCACGCTCCGCGTGGGAATGCAGCCTGTGATGCTCTGCGTCACCACAGCGGACGCAAAGCGTCCCTGAGGCGTTCCCACGCAGAGCGTGGGAACGATCGCCCTCAACTCATCAGGAGTTTCCATGACCCGAACCATTCCCGAACCCGATCTCGCGTACCTGCAAAAAGTGCTGCTGGAAATGCTCGCCATTCCCAGCCCCACCGGATTTACCGACACCATCGTGCGCTACGTCGCCGAGCGCCTGGAAGAACTCGGCATCCCGTTTGAAATGACCCGGCGCGGCACCATTCGCGCCACCCTCAAGGGCCAGAAAAACAGCCCTGACCGCGCCGTCTCCGCCCACCTGGACACCATCGGCGCCGCCGTGCGTGCGATCAAGGACAACGGGCGCCTGACCCTGGCGCCGGTGGGCTGCTGGTCGAGCCGCTTTGCCGAAGGTAGCCGGGTCAGCCTGTTCACCGACAACGGCGTGATTCGCGGCAGCGTATTACCGCTGATGGCCTCCGGGCACGCATTCAACACCGCCGTGGATGAAATGCCGGTGAGCTGGGACCATGTCGAGCTGCGCCTGGACGCCTACTGCGCCACGCGTGCCGACTGCGACTCCCTGGGCATCAGTGTGGGTGACTACGTGGCGTTCGACCCACTGCCCGAGTTCACCGAGAGCGGGCATATCAGCGCTCGCCACCTGGACGACAAGGCCGGCGTCGCCGCCCTGCTCGCCGCGCTCAAGGCCATCGTCGACAGTGGCGAACCCTTGCTGATCGACTGCCACCCGCTGTTCACCATTACCGAGGAAACCGGCAGTGGCGCAGCGGCCGCCCTGCCCTGGGATGTGAGTGAGTTTGTCGGCATCGATATCGCCCCGGTCGCCCCCGGCCAGCACTCCAGCGAACATGCGGTGAGCGTGGCCATGCAGGACTCCGGCGGGCCCTATGACTATCACCTGTCCCGCCACTTGCTGCGCCTGGCGTCGGACAACGACCTGCCGGTACGCCGCGATCTGTTCCGCTATTACTTCAGCGATGCGCACTCGGCGGTCACCGCCGGCCATGACATTCGCACTGCATTACTGGCCTTCGGTTGTGACGCCACCCATGGTTACGAGCGTACCCATATCGACAGCCTCGCCGCCCTGAGCCGCTTATTGGGCGCCTATATCCTCAGCCCGCCGGTGTTTGCCAGCGATGCGCAACCGGCCCAGGGCTCACTGGATCGGTTCAGTCATCAGATCGAGCATGAAACGCAAATGGAGAGCGACACCCGCGTGCCGTCGGTAGACAGCCTGGTCGGCCAGAAGTCCTGACGCGGTGAGTTGATACTGGCAACAAAGGTCCCGGCACAGTAGCATCGCCGGGACCTGACACCTGAGGCTTGTATGCTGATTCCCTACGATGCACTTGAAGTCGACACCCTGACCCGCCTCATCGAAGACTTCGTCACCCGCGACGGCACCGACAATGGCGACGACACGCCCCTGGAAACCCGCGTGCTGCGCGTGCGCCAGGCGCTGACCAAAGGCCAGGCGCTGATCGTCTTCGATCCCGAGAGCGAGCAATGCCAGTTGATGCTCAAGCACGATGTGCCCAAGCACCTGTTCGACTGAAGCCTGCCTAAGGGTTGGGCACCGGCACGGGGTGGGTAGCCTGGCCCTCGCCTTTGAGAATCTTGCGGTACACCTCGGCACGGTACACGTTGACGCCCACCGGCGCCTCGATGCCGAATTTCACGTGAGTACCGTTCACTTCAAGGATATGCACGGTGATGTCATCGCCAATGGCGATGGCTTCGCCTATAGCACGGCTTAAGACCAGCATGGCGGTAGTCCTTTTCCAGTAACAGGACCTCGACCATGCCCCCTTCGCGCTGGACCGACAATGGCTTGCGGGCAAATCAGGCATCTCCTACACAGGTAGGTAATTTGCCTGACAGACCCCAGCCAAATCAGGCCTTAACAGCCTGCGCCTTGGCGCGCATCTTGTCGGCCATCAGGGTCATTTCGTCATACAGCAACTGCGGATTTTTCTGTTTCAACGCCCAAGCCATGCGGCCTTGCTCGTGGGGCAGAATCATGAATTCGCCTTCGGCCACGCGCTGGTAAATGTAGTCGGCAATATCCGCCGCCGAGATGGGCGAACTCTCAAGCAACTTGCCCACTTGAGCCTTCATGGCTGGGGTTGGCCCACGGAACGAGTCGAGCAGGTTGGTCTGGAAAAACGACGGGCACACCACATGCACGCCCACTTCCTGTTGCTTGAGCTCCACCAACAGGCTCTCGGACAACGCCACCACGCCCGCCTTGGCCACGTTGTAGTTGCTCATGGCCGGGCCTTGCATCAGCGCTGCCATTGACGCGATGTTGATGATCCGCCCCTTGCTCTTTTCCAACAGCGGCAGGAACGCCTTGCAGCCTTTGACGACGCCCATCAGGTTGATTGCGATCTGCCAGTCCCAATCCTCCAGGGACAGTTCAGCGAAGAACCCGCCCGAGGCCACGCCGGCGTTGTTGACGATCACATCGATGCCCCCGAGCTTCACCTCACAGGCCTGGGCAAAGGCCGTGAGCTGGCTGTAGTCACGCACGTCGCAGCGCTGGGTAAAGCCATCCCCCCCGGCTTCGCGAACCTGCTTGAGGGTTTCCTGCAAACCGGGCTCGCTGACATCAGACAACGCCAACTGCCAGCCTTCACGGGCCCAGCGCAGAGCGATTTCGCGACCCAGGCCAGACCCGGCGCCAGTGATCATCATGCGGTTTTGCATAGGAAGTAGCCTTGTGGTTCACGAAAGAAGTGACCGGCAGTGTAGCGAAGGTTTTTGCTCTACCCACGCACCATCAGGGTGATGAATGCCCCGGGCAAACCGTGGGCTCGGTCGCAGGCGTGCCTATAGATTAAGTTCAATTTTTTTCAACTGATTAGTTCAAGTTGCGCACGCGTTAAAAGAAATAAGCGACCCATCAAAATGTTTTATAAAAACAATGAATTTTTTACGAAGTGGCAGAGTCGGAATGGGTAAGGCGTCCCACTGTACATGGACGAACCAACGGTTAAACAGCCGGTTTTTGCAAAGAACCTATAAGGAATAAAACCATGAGCCTCATTCTGATTATTATCCTGATCCTGCTGCTGGTCGGTGGTCTGCCGGTGTTCCCGCACTCGCGTAACTGGGGTTATGGACCGTCGGGTATCCTGGGTGTGGTACTGGTTGTTCTGCTGGTGCTGTTGTTGCTCGGCAAGATATAAACACCGCGCTACGCTTTTTATCGGAGCGAGCAAGCGCTCCTACAATTGAGAAGCAAAAAAAATAGGCCTTCTAGAAGGCCTCTTTTTTATTGTCGGTCAGTTAGTCCGGCTTACCGTCCACGACACCTGCGGTGTTATCCAACAAGCTCTTGGTCGCGGTCTGCAGGAACGACTCGAGTTTCTGCTTGAGTGCAGCTTCGTCCGGCGACTCCGGAATCACCTTGCCAGTCGGCTCGGCGCCCAGTGTGTATTCCCACAACTTGGGTGGCATTTCCTTGGGCAATACCAGTACGCGGTCGCCGGTGAGCAAGGCCACGGTCTGGTCGCTGCCCGATGGCTTGATCACGCCGAAACCCTTGTCACCTTCGGGCAGGTTCAGCAGGTCGCGGCCCCAGCACTGGTGCAAGGTATCGCCGCCCAGGCGGCCCATGATGGTCGGCACGATGTCGATCTGGGTGCCCACAGTGTGGTCACGCTCACCGAACTTCTCGCGCATGCCCGGTGCAATCATCAGCATCGGCACGTTGAAGCGACCCAGGTCCATCTCGGTGATCTGCTGCTCATTGCCAAAGCCGTGGTCACCGACGATCACAAACAGGGTTTCCTTGAAGTACGGCTCTTTGCGGGCCTTTTCAAAGAACTGGCCCAAGGCCCAGTCGGAGTAACGCATGGCCGTCAAATGCTCGTTGAGGCTGCCACGGTCGGTGACCTTCTCAACCGGCAATGGGGTCGGCAATGCGTACGGCGTGTGGTTGGACAGGGTTTGCAGCAGTGCGTAGAACGGCTTGCCGCCTTCGCGCGCCTTCAGTTCTTCCAGGCCACGGTTGAACATGTCCTGGTCGGACACGCCCCAGGTCGGGTCGGAGAACACCGGGTCGACGAAGTCATTGCGGCCGATGAAGTTGGTCATGCCCTGGTTGCTGAAGAAGCCCGACTGGTTGTCCCAGGCGAAATCGCCGTTGTAGACATACACATCGTCGAAATCACGCGCACTGAGCAACTGCGGCAGGCCCGACAGCTTGTGGCTGCCTTCCGGGGTCTGCATCAGGTATTCGAAACCCGGCAGGTTCGGGAAGCAGGCCATGGTGGCGAACATACCCTGGTGGGTGTGGGTGCCGTTGGAGAAGAAGCGGTCGAACAGCAGGCCCTCTTGGGTCAGCTTGTCGAAGTACGGGGTGATATTGCCCGGACGTCCCAATGCGCCAACCGAGTGACCGGCGAAGCTTTCCATCAGGATCACCACGACGTTCTTGATCGGCAGGGTTTTCTCGTCCGGTGGCGTGAAGTCACGGCGCACGGCAGCGGTGTCGGTGTCTACCAGCTTCTCTTGCGGCAGCACCAGCATGTCGCGCACGGTCTGGGTGGCCAGTGGTTGTTCCAGGGTCGCCTTCCAGATGTTGGCGCGGTCCTCACCGAAGCGCGCCTTGGCCGCCGCGATCAGCGACAAGGTGCCATTGAGGCCCAACTGGTTGGCGAAGTTCGAGTCAGTGGTGTAGACGTCACCCCAACGCAGCGGTGGCCCTTGGCGCAGGGTGCCACGGATGGCAACCACGGCAACCAGCAGGCAAACCATGAACACTGCGATGCGGCTGTACCACGGCGCCACTTGGCGGGTGCTGACAGTGCCGCCGCTGAACGGGCCCCGTGGGCGCGTTGCGCGGTCAGCGCCCTTGAAGGCCATGCTCAGGATCAGCGTGCCCACGGCCCAGGCCAGCAGGTAACGCACCACCGGGAAACCGTACCAGAGCATGCTCATCACGGTTTTCGGGTCTTCCTTCACATACTGGAAGACCAGGCCGTTGAGGCGCTGGTGGAATTCGCGGTAGAAGTCCATCTCCATCAAGCCCAGGAACAAGGCGATGCTGGACGCGACGGTCAGCCACAAACGGAAGAACCCGCGCGCCGCCATGGCCCGCACGCTGAACAGCGCCAACAGCAGCGGAATCAGCAGGTACATCACCAGGCGAATGTCCAGGCGCAGGCCGTTGGCAAACGCTTCAAGGAACGTCGAGGCCGGCGTATCGAGGATCATCTCGCGGTTGTAGACCAGCAACGCCAGGCGCAGCAGGGAAAACATCACCATCATGACCAATGCGCAGAGCAGCGTGTACGCCAGATGGGATTTGACGGTCGGTTGCAGCAGGCGATTTGAAGCTCGCTGCTGATTCAGGGCGTCCGGGTTTGCCATGTCGTTTTAGGACCCATTGGAAGTTTAAGTTGCGAAATAATGCAGTGGCGTCCGTCCCTCGCCCAGGCTGGCTGGGGTAGGCGGTTAACGCGGTGGCACAAATGGTGCCCGATCGAGGCCGGCAAGGCTATTAATTACTGAACGTAAGGCACGACCCTGCCTTTAAGGGCACTGGAGATAGAGCCCTGGCAGCCGGATAAAGCCGGCGAATTGTCTTGGATGGGATGTGAAAATTTCGTGCGGCGAATAGTTTCGACACACAAATTTAATTAACGCCGTAAACCCCACTGTGGGAGCAGGCTTGCCTGCGATAGCGGTGTGTCAACCAAAACAATGCAAGCTGACCCACCGCTATCGCAGGCAAGCCAGCTCCCACATTGACTGTGCCCGCTCCAAATCGGGTGGGTCGTCAGATCCGCACGTTACCGCGCGGCCCGGCGATAGCCCAGATGATCAGGCCCAGCACTGGCAACAGCAGGATCAACAGGATCCACAGCACTTTGGCGCCGGTGCTGGCGCCGCTTTTGAACACGTTAATGATTGCCCAGATATCCAGCGCGAGGATGATCAGGCCAATCAGACTATTAAACGTGGAACCCATGGTGTCGCTCCTAAGTGAGGGCATGCACTTGTAGGATAGTCAGCCTTGGCGCGGGTTCCGTTTTATTTCAGACGTGTACGGCAATCTTCAAGGCTTCCAATGATGGTTCGGCCTTGATGCCGACTTCGGCACACAGTTCCAGTACCCGCGCCAGGTCGTTGCCGAACACCAGCACTGCCTGGATCTCGTCGTCCAGCAACTGGCTGAAGTTCATCAGCACATAACCGCCGTCTTCCGGGCTCAGGGCGCTCATCTGGATCTGGATGCGGTTGAGCGCGGTCAGGTCTTCGGTCTTGGCCAGTTGCTTGGGCTTGAGGTTGAACGCCACGCCCGGACCGAACGACGCGACGATCTGGGCAAACAGGTCGCCATAGGTATCGGCCTGGAACAACACCGTGTCTGGCAGGCTACCGACCACCACCCACTCTCCCAGCGGAATCGGGAAACTGTCGTCGTAGTTGATATCCGGATTGGCCGCCAGGAACGCCGCCGGGTCCGCGTAGGCCTGGGCCGCTTCGTCGGCAATACGCGCTACTTCATCCTCCCCCATGACGCCGGCGCTGATTTTGCTGATGAGTTCGACGAGGGCGGTTTTCATGGGGCGATCCTGTAACGGGCAAGTTTTGAAGGGCGCGTAGCCTACACCAGTTTCTGCAACTGCGCCGCCGTATCCACCGCGCCCATGGTCTGCGCCGCGGCCAGTGCCGTCGCGCCTTGTGCATCGGTGGCCTTGGGGTTTGCGCCTTTACCGAGCAGGTAATCAACCATGTCAACGCGGTTGAACATCGCCGCCATCATCAAGGCCGTACGCCCGTCCGAGGAGGCCGCGTCAATCGGCGTGCCGCCCTCGATCAACGCCTGGACCACCGGCAGGTTGCCTTTGAACGCCGCCCCGGCAATCGGCAACTGGTTCTTGTCGTTGGCGATCAGGGGGTCGGCCTTGAACTCCAGCAGCACTTTGACCGCCTCGGCATGGCCGTGGTACGCCGCGAGCATCAACAAGGTGTCGCCATTGTGATTACGAAAGTTGGCCGGCAGGCCTTTCGCCAACAGTGCGGCAAGCATGGCGGCGTCGCCGCGCCGGGCGACGTCGAAGACTTGCTCGGCAAACTCGGCGGCTTCGTCTTCGGTCATTTGTTTAGGCTGATCTGACATGGGGGCTCCTTGCTGAGGCGACTGACATAACTGTTTAAGGCGCCCAGTGTCGCGATGGAGTTCCCCGGTGTCATGGCTTTTTTGTCAAAAGCCGCCATAGCCAGAATCAATAACGGAATTGGCCGCCCTGGATCTGCGCCAGCAATTGCCCGGTCACCGGCACATAGCTGTCCGAACCCGGCAACCAGGCGTAGACCGGGTCATTGCCAGCCTTGTCCGGGTCGAACCCTTGCTCCTTGAGCTTCACTTTCTGGTACTTGAACGTGCCGGTGGTTTCCATCTTCACCTTGATCCGCAAAAACAACGGCACCGCATAAGGGGGCAACTGGCCGTGGGCGAATTGCAGCAGTTCGCGCATGTCCAGGCTGGCCAGGGATTCGCTGGGGGTGATGGCGACCATGCCGGCGCGGCCGTTGGTGTTATCGATTTCGACGCCATAGGCCACCACTTCAGCGATCTGCGGGTGTTTCAGCAGGACGTTTTCCACCTCGGTGGTCGAGACGTTTTCGCCCTTCCAGCGATAGGTATCCCCCAGGCGATCGACAAATTGCGCATGCCCGAAACCGATGCTGCGCACCAGGTCGCCGGTGTTGAAATAGCGGTCGCCTTTTTCGAATACGTCGGTCAGTACCACCTTGCGGTTCTTTTCCGGGTCGGTGTAACCGTCGAAGGGCGACTTATCATCAATGCGCGCCAATAACAGGCCCTGCCCGCCGGTGGGCACCTTGACCATGAACCCGTTGCTGCCGCGCAGCGGTTCACCAGTGTCATGGGCGTAGTCCACCAGCGCCCAATGCTGCAGGCAAAAGCCGATGGTGTTGTCAAAGTTCAGCACGTTGGTAAAGCCGATATTGCCGTCGCTGGCGGCATACAGTTCGCAGATATGCTCCACACCATAGCGCTGCTTGAACTGCGCCCACACACCGGGGCGCAGGCCGTTGCCGACCATCTTGGTCACCTGGTTATCACGGTCCTGCGCACTCGCGGGCTGGTCGAGCAGATAGCGGCACAACTCACCGACATAGCCCAGGGTGGTCGCCTTGAACTTGCGTGCATCGTCCCAGAACTGGCTGGCGCTGAATTTGCGCCGAATGGCAAAGCCGGACGCACCGATAATCGCCGCCCCCCAGCACACGCACAGGCCGGTGGCGTGGTACAGCGGCAAGGTGCAATAGAGGACGTCCTGTGGCCCCATGTCCAGGGCGATACTGCCGAAGCTCACGGCGGTTTTGGTCCAGCGCCCGTGCTTCATGATGCCGGCCTTGGGCAAGCCGGTGGTGCCGGAGGTGTAGATATAGAAGCAGGGATCGTGGAAGAACACCTGCGCGGAACTCGCCGGGTTGTCCACCGGGCTTTCGGCACTGGCGGCCATCAGGTCGATGTAGCCGTCGGGCACCCTACTGCCCGGCTGATCGGCCACGAACCAAGTGCGCTCGGCCGGGATCTGGACTTGATCGCGCACTGCTGCGTAAGGGCTCAGCAATTCGGCACCGACCACAATGGCAACCGGCTTGACCAGGGTCAGGCTGTGTACCAGCGCCCCTTGAGTTTGCGCCGTGTTGAGCATGGCGCAGATGCCGCCCAGCTTGGCCACGGCCAGCACGTTGAGCAGCAACTCGGGGCGATTCTCGATAAACAGCGCTACCACATCGCCCTTGCGGATGCCCTGGGCCTGCAAGTGATGGGCAATGCGATTGGCGCACTGATTGGCGTCGCGGTAGCTGATCACGCTGTCCCCATACAGCAGGGCAGCACCGTCAGGGTTACGCAAGGTGGCTTGTTCGAAATGCCAGCCCAGGCCGCAGGGTTGGTTGGGGTCGGTGACGTTGGCCGCACGCATGCCGCGCACCACCCGTGGGAGCGCCCGAACAATGGCAGGCACCTTACGCAGCATCATGCGCCAGGTGATCATGTCGACTTGCTGATGAGTCATGGAGGGACGTCCCTTTTCTTATTCTTGGTCTGGTCCAGGTACATCGACTGGTGTAGCGGAAAATACGTCAGCGGTTCTTTGGCTGTACACGCGGGATTTGAAAAGTTTTGTATCTCGTGGCGGCCGGCCGATGCTTATCTCCCTGACACTGCACCCTCAAAATGTGGGAGCTGGCTTGTCGGGTCGGCGCAGCGCTGCGATGACGACCTCCCAGCCGACCGGGATTTTTCCGAGCAAAACACGGTCAGTATCATTACAGCCCTCCCCCTTCCTGCCGGAAAAATCACCGGGCAGATAGCGCAAAATGCAGGATGCACGATGGCCCTTCATGCAAATTGCACGAAAACGAAAATCCTATAAATTTATAACTTGCTGATTTATAACGATTTTTTAGAATATCCAATACTGGCACAATCACTGCACCTATCACTCCATGCTTGCCAACTTGAGCCAATGGAGCTGATAGACATGAGCCTGATCCAAGATAAATTCGCTTCAGTATTCTCCAACTACGACGTCACCACCCAGCCACGTCCGGACGGCGGTATCCTGTTGACCCTGCGCAACAGCGAAGGTAAGCAGGTCAAGCGCTCGATCTCTTATCAGCAGCTGCACACTGCCGACCAACTGACTTGGGTGATTAGCGCCATTCGCCGTGACCTGGCCGAACAAGCCAGCGAACTGCCGCAGATTTCGATGTTGCAAAGCCAGAACCGCTTTGCGCTGCCGACCTATCACTCGGCCTAATCTACACCTCTGAAAAAGGGCCGCGACGCTACTCAGCGTCGCGGCCCTTTTTCATGCCATTAACATAAGCCCTGCCGAACCGCCTCATTCTTTGCCTGCACACGGTTGGTGACATCCAACTTGCCGTAGATGTTGCGCAGATGAAATTTCACCGTGGCTTCAGAGGTGGCGCGAATCTGGCTGATTTCCCAGACAGTCTTGCCCTCGGAGGCCCATCGCAGGATTTCCAGCTCCGTGGGAGTCAGGGGCTTGCCGGACAAGCTCCGGCGTTTTCTGATAGCCGTGGGCACAATAACCGACGGGCGATACGTCTCCTCGGGGCCACTCATTGTTCTCTCCTTATATCTGCTGATGCGCTGCCATCTTTCGGATTCCTCCTATTGACAGATGGCATAAACATTTACGCTGAACAGAGAGTTACATAACGAGTGGAATCAAAGCGCACGGCAGAGAACAAACAGCTTTACCCTACAAATAATTAAGTTTCTTCCCACAGCGACTTCCAACTTGCCAGGGTTGAACATTCAGTTATCTACGCTTAGTCATCCAGTCCTGGAAAGCGAGTGGCAATCGCATCACAGGTCAACGAGGGCACAACGCCTTGGGCCGTGTTGAACAAACGCAGTGTCACACAGTGCGGGTTCTCGCCCATGTCGAACCAGTGCGGTACACCGGCCGGGATGATCAGCAAGTCATTCTTCTCACAGCGCAAGCTGTACACATAGTCGCCTATGTGCAGCGTAAACAGCCCCTGGCCTGCGATGAAGAAACGCACCTCGTCTTCACTGTAGGTACGTTCGTCCAGGAACTGCGCACGTAACACGTCCTTCTGCGGATGGTCTTGGGTCACGCTGACCACTTCCACAGCGGCGTAGCCGAGGGCTTCGATCTGAGCCTGGTAGGCGGCAATCATTTCAGCATCAGTGGCGCCCTTTTCTATCGGGCTGGGCTGCCAGCGCTCAAAACGCACGCCGTGCTCGGCCAGGGTCGACTGGATGTCGTCGGCATGGGTCAACACTTTGTTCGGGGTGTCCGGGGAGGCGATGGAGTAGACGGCTACATAGCTCATTGCACGGTTCCTTGGTTCGGCTCTTGCAATCGAAGGCCAATGATAATGGCGGCGGCCAGGGCCGCGAGGCTGGCGATACTGAACGTGAAGGTGGGCCCCAGCAGGTTCCAGCTGTAACCGGAATAGAGGGCGCCGAGCGCGCCGCCGGTGCCGGCCAGCGCGGCATAAAGGGCCTGACCCTGGCCTTGCTGGCGGTCACCGAAGCTGCGTTGCACAAAGGCAATTGCCGCCGCGTGAAAGCTGCCGAACGTGGCGGCGTGCATCAACTGCGCCACCAGCAGCAGCCAGAAAACTTCGGCAAATGAACCCAGCAGCCACCAGCGCAGCGCGGCCAGCAGGAAACTGGCGAGCAGCACCCGGCGCACCGAAAAGCGCGCAAGAATACGGCTCATGGCCAGGAACATCAGCACTTCCGCCACCACCCCCAGCGCCCACAGTAGGCCGATTACGCCGCGGCTGTAGCCCAAATGCTCCAGGTGCAGGGTCAGGAAGGTGTAATACGGGCCATGGCTCATTTGCATCAGCGCCACGCAGGCATAAAACGCCAGCACGCCGGGGCTGCGCAATTGTTTGAGAAAGCCATCGCCGGCCATGCGGTTGCCGTGGCTGGCCGGCTGCGCGTTCGGTACCCAAAGGCTGGCGCCGATGATGCCGGCCATGATCACCACGACCGCCACCGGGTAGATATCCAGGCTCAGCCAATCGAACAGGCGCCCCATGATCACCACGGTGAGGATAAAACCAATGGAGCCCCACAGACGGATCTGGCTGTAGCGCGAGGTTTGCTTGTGCAGGTGGGCCAGGGTGATGACTTCAAACTGCGGCAGCACCGCGTGCCAGAAGAAAGCGTGCATGGCCATGACCATCGCCAGCCAGGCGTAGGTCTTGCTGACAAAAATCAGGCAGAAGCTGGCCAGGGTGCACACCGCGCCGAATCGCACAATGGCCAAGCGCCGGCCGGTGTAGTCGCCGATCCAGCCCCACAGGTTGGGGGCCACGCAGCGCATCAGCATGGGAATGGCCACCAGTTCGCCGATGCGCGCGCTGGAGAAACCGAGGTGATCGAAGTACAGCGCCAGGAACGGCGCTGTCGCCCCCAGCAGGGCGAAATAGAACAGGTAGAAGCTGGAGAGGCGCCAGTATGGGAGGGCTGGGTTCATTTTATTCAGGGCTGCTTTGCAGCCCAGCGCGAGCAAGCTCGCTCACCACAATAAGCGCGCTCATTGCCCCAGGCGATCACAGTTGGCCCAGTACCGGGGTACTCACGCGCACATCGGCATTCTGCCCGCGGTTGCGCAGCAGGTGGTCCATCAGCACGATGGCCATCATGGCTTCGGCTATCGGTGTGGCGCGGATGCCGACGCACGGGTCGTGGCGGCCTTTGGTGATCACGTCCACCGGGTTGCCGTGCACATCGATCGAACGGCCAGGCGTGGTAATGCTCGACGTGGCCTTGAGCGCCAGGTGCGCCACGATCGGCTGGCCGGAAGAAATACCGCCGAGGATGCCGCCCGCGTTGTTGCTGAGGAAACCTTCAGGGGTCATCTCATCGCGATGCTCGGTACCGCGCTGGGATACGCAGGCGAAGCCGGCGCCGATTTCCACACCTTTCACCGCGTTGATGCTCATCAGCGCATGGGCCAGTTCGGCGTCGAGGCGATCAAAGATCGGCTCGCCCAGGCCCGGCTTCACGCCTTCGGCCACCACGGTGATCTTCGCGCCGACCGAATCCTGGTCGCGGCGCAACTGGTCCATGTAGGCTTCCAGTTCCGGCACCTTGTCCGGGTCGGGGCAGAAGAAGGCGTTGTCTTCGACGCTGTCCCAGGTCTTGAACGGGATTTCAATCGGCCCCAACTGGCTCATGTAGCCACGGATGACGATGCCCTGGGTGGCCAGGTATTTCTTGGCGATGGCGCCGGCGGCCACGCGCATGGCGGTTTCACGCGCCGAGCTGCGGCCACCGCCACGGTAGTCGCGTTCGCCGTATTTGTGGTGGTAGGTGTAGTCGGCATGGGCCGGGCGGAACAGGTCCTTGATCGCCGAGTAGTCCTTGGACTTCTGGTCGGTGTTGCGGATCAACAGGCCAATGGCGCAGCCCGTGGTGCGACCTTCGAACACTCCGGAGAGGATTTCGACTTCGTCCGGTTCCTGGCGCTGGGTGGTATGGCGGCTGGTGCCGGGCTTGCGGCGGTCGAGGTCGCGCTGCAGGTCGTCCAGGCTCAGCTCCAGGCCTGGCGGGCAGCCGTCGACAATGGCGACCAACGCCGGGCCATGGCTTTCGCCCGCGGTGGTGACAGTGAACAGCTTGCCGAAGGTATTGCCAGACATGCAGGGCGCTCCGTGAAATCAGTTGAATCAAGTCAACCGTAATAACTTAAGACGGCCAGTATACGCAGGCTAACCGACTAGTTCATCCTCGAAACCTTACCGGTAGACGTTGGTCCAACCGGCACCTCTCCAATGATGGCGCTATGATGCTGCGAGTTCTGCTGTTCACCCTCACCCTGTTCACCGCCGTGGCCCAGGCCGCCTCCCCTGTCGTCTTGCAACGCCCGATCAGCCTGGACACCGGCAGCGGCCAACTCTTTGGCTCGCTGCTGTTGCCGCAATCGGATAAACCGGTGCCGGTGGTGCTGATCATCGCCGGCTCCGGCCCCACCGACCGCAACGGCAACAGCGCCGACGGCGCGCGCAACGACAGCCTCAAGCGCCTGGCCTGGGTACTGGCCCGGCATAACATCGCCAGCGTGCGCTACGACAAGCGCGGCGTGGCTGCAAGCCTGGCGGCCACGCCGGATGAGCGCAACCTGACCCTGGAGGCGTATGTGGCCGACGCCGTGGCCTGGGGCAAGTTACTCAAGGCCGACAAGCGCATGGGCCCGCTGATTGTGCTGGGCCACAGCGAGGGCGCGCTGGTCGCCGCCCTCGCCGCGCCGCAACTTGAACCGGCCGGGGTCATTTCCTTGTCTGGCAGCGCCCGCCCGGTGGACCAGGTGATCCGTCAGCAACTGGCCGATCACTTGCCCCCTGCCCTGCTGCTGCGCAGCAATGAAATACTCGATCACCTCAAGGCCGGCCAGGTGGACGCCGACGTGCCGCGCCCATTGGAGGGTATTTTCCGACCCAGCGTGCAGCCGTATCTGATCAGCCTGTTCCGCGCCGATCCGTCGGCCGCCTTTGCGCGCTTGGACATGCCGGCGCTGATTATCCAAGGCACCAACGATATCCAGGTTGGCGTAGGTGATGCCCGGCAACTGAAGCAGGCCAAGCCCGACGCGCAGTTGACGGTGATCGAAGGCATGAACCACGTGATGCGCATCGTGCCCAATAACGTGAAGCAGCAACTGGCCTCCTACAACGACCCGAAACTGCCGCTGGCTGCGGAGCTGGGCCAACGTATCGTCAGCTTTATCGAAGGACTTCAACCCCGTTAAGCGGCAATTGGCCTCCAGTCCTGGGAAAAACGGCCGATAAGTCCAGAGTCGACAGTAAAAAGACTGTCGGCTCGCAGGGCTTGGACAGGATCGCGCCGCATGACAACCACCGAAACAACACCCGAATCGACCGCCGAGACCCCGGCCGCAACCGAAGCTGGCGCCGCAGCGGCCCTGCCGTGGGCCGACGTTCACGCCGAACATTTCAAGATGCTGCGCCTGGCCCCGCTGGCCACCGACCGCGCGACCGGCGCACGGCCGTTGCGCTTTGTGCAGTTCGGCTATGCCGAGCGCCATGATAAACACCACAGCCTGTTGCGCATGGTCATCCAGTTACCGGGCCAGCGAGTACGGCGCGAGCAGAACCACCTGGATATCTGGGTCGATCACGATAAACACCGCGTGCACTTCGGGCCCGGCAACAGTCTGGAAATCGAGCCGGCCAACCGCGGTATCGGGCGTTTCCTGGTGGCTCAAGGCGCCGCCTGGGCGAAGAAGAAGTGGTCCCACTACCGCGTCGACGGCGTGGACCTGGCCAACAAGGACGCCCTCAACGAAGCCACGCGCCTGCGCCGCGATCATTTCCTGCGTATCCAGGGTTTCGATGTGGCCTACGCCGATGTGCAGCACCTCAAAGGCAATGTGCAGCCCGGCAAGGTCAGCGAGGTGCTGGACAGCTGGAACACCGAGAAAGTGCAGTTCGTGGAGATCCTGGAAGCCGCACAGATGCTGCAACAGGCCGAGCAGAACCTGGCGGAGCAGGAAGTGAAGCTGCGCAAGGAAGAGGAGAAAGTCACCAAGTTCAAGCGTGAGGACAGCGGGCTGCGCTTTACCATCACTTGTCTGGTGGCGTTTACGGTGTTCCAGGCGGGGTTGTTGATCTGGATTGCCACACACCGCTGATAGATTGAAATGCAATCAAAATGTGGGAGCTGGCTTGCCTGCGATAGCGATGTATCAGTAGCACAAGTGCAAGCTGACCCACCGCTATCGCAGGCAAGCCAGCTCCCACATTGACCGAGTTTCTGCAGTTATATCCGGGCAGCGAAAACGGCCTGGTGTTGGCGGCACTGCTCAGCCGTCAACATAAACACCCCATGCCCACCGCGCTTGAAGTCCAGCCAGGCGAAGTCCACTTCCGGGTACAGCGCCTCGACATGCACCTGGCTGTTGCCCACTTCGACAATCAGCAAGCCCTTCTCGGTCAGGTGGTCCGCCGCTTCGGCCAGCATCCGGCGTACCAGGTTCAGGCCGTCTTCACCGCAGGCCAGGCCCAGTTCCGGTTCGTGCTGGTATTCATCGGGCATGTCGGCGAAATCTTCGGCATCCACGTAGGGCGGGTTCGACACGATGAGGTCGAAACGCTGGCCGGGTAACCCGTCAAAACCATCGCCCTGCACGGTGTAGACGCGCTCGTCGACGCCATGGCGCTCGATGTTCTGGTTCGCCACTTCCAGGGCTTCGAAGGACAAGTCTCCCAGCACCACTTCGGCCTCGGGGAACTCATAGGCACAGGCGATGCCGATGCAACCGGAGCCGGTGCACAGGTCGAGGATGCGTGCCGGCGGCTGGGCCAGCCAGGGTTCGAAGCGGTCTTCAATCAGCTCGCCTATGGGTGAACGCGGGATCAATACGCGCTCATCGACGATAAACGACATGCCGCAAAACCAGGCTTCGTTCAACAGGTAGGCCGTCGGCACTCGCTCATGGATACGGCGATGCAGCAAGCGCTGCACGTGGGAGATTTCCTCTTCTTCCAGGTTGCAATCCAAATAGCTGTCGGCGATTTCCCACGGCAGGTGCAAGGCGCCCAGCACCAACTGTCGGGCTTCGTCCCAGGCATTGTCGGTGCCATGGCCAAAAAACAGCTCTTCCCCATGGAAACGGCTGACAGCCCAACGGATATGGTCGCGCAAGGTGCGCAGGCGGGAAGTGATCACGGGGGCAAGCTCCTGGAAAAAACGACTGGCGATTCTAACAGCCTTCACCTGTACCGACGATGTACGAAAAACCTGGCGCCGTACGTCGGATTTCATCCAATTTGCCCGCATTGTGTTAAACAGGCCTGCCTCTTGACATGGCTGCACGCCAGCAACGGCGTACCTTACGATAGTAGCGATTCACAGAAGCGCTCAGCCAGTGGACAATGTCGCAAAAGCCCCACTCACAGGAGCCCCAGAATGTCCGTTCCAAAGACGATGTTTCAACTCAGCGGTCGCGGTTACGCAGCAGCCAACCTCAATCATGCGACCCTGGTGATCATCGACGCCCAGAAAGAATACCTCAGCGGCCCGCTCGCCCTCTCGGGCATGGACGCGGCGGTAGGGAACATCAAGCAGCTTGTGACCGCAGCGCGCAGTGCCGGGCGCCCGATTGTGCATGTGCGCCACCTGGGTACCGTGGGCGGCCTGTTTGACCCCCAGGGCGAGCGCGGCGAATTCATTCCGGGCCTTGAGCCTGAGGGTGACGAAACCATCATCGGCAAACTGCTGCCCAGCGCCTTCCATGGCACCGGCCTGGAAAAGCACCTGCAAGACCTCGGCTCCCTGGACCTGATCGTCTGCGGTTTCATGAGCCACTCCAGCGTCAGCACCACCGTGCGCGCGGCCAAGAACCTGGGCTTTCGCTGCACCCTGGTGGAAGACGCCTGCGCCACCCGCGACCTGCCCTACAAGGGCGGTATCCTGAGCGCCGAGCATGTGCAGCAAACCGAAATGGCCATCATGGCAGACAACTTCGCCACCCTGGCGCTGGCCAAAGACTTGATCTGATCCTGCTGGCGGTGAGCGGCGTGTTTATTGCTCCGCTCATCCGCAAAGCCCTTTCATTTGGCGCATTTACCTCTCCCCCCGGAACAACCTGTGTATCTTCCGGTCGAAGGGCCGATACCCTGGAGGAAAGGTCGGAATGAAGATATCCGATGGTTTTGATGCTCGTCGCTTGCGCCCCAAGGGCCCGAGCAATTGGCGTCTGCGCCTGGTAGCGTGCATGGCCGCGTTGCTGGCGATAGTAGGCTTGTTGTTGGCGGGCGCTGGTGGCGCCGGCCTGTTTGGGCATTCGCCCGCCCTGGGCGAACTGAATGCCAGCCCGGGCGGCTCGGCACTTCTGCTGGGGATCGGCTTGCTGGTGCTGTGGTTGGGCGTGTGGCTATGGCGTCGCAGCCGTCGGAAAATGCGCCAGCCGCTGTCGTTGAATATCGCCTCTCACCTGATGAAAAAGCACGACTGATGGCGCTTGGATAGCGTTTCCTGCGCCCTGGCCGCCGCGATTTAGGTAAACTGCCCGCCCTTCGCGGAGGCTGACATGCAAGACGACGATTTTTCCCTGTTCAAAAACGAGCTGCGCGGCGTCAAGCCGATCAAGCACGACCGCGCCGACACCGGCAAACCCAAGACTGACCGGGCGCAGATCGCCAAGCTGCGCCAGGCCGCGACCGTGCGCACCGATGCCACCACCGTGGATGGCCTGTCTGACCAGTTCGTGATCGACGTCGGCCCCGAAGATGAACTGATGTGGTCCCGCGACGGCGTGCAGGAAAGCCAGATGCGCAAGCTCAAGGCTGGCCAGATCCCGTTCGAAGGCAGCCTCGACCTGCACGGCATGACCGTGGAAAAAGCCCGGGAAACCCTCTGGGCCTTCCTGGCCGAAGCGACCAAATTCGAAATCCGCTGCGTGCGCGTCACCCACGGCAAGGCGGTGCGGTTGGACGGCAAGCGGCCGATGATCAAAAGCCACGTCAATACCTGGCTGCGCCAGCATGTCCAGGTGCTCGGCTTTACCTCCTGCCAGGCTCGTCACGGCGGCGCCGGCGCGGTGTATGTGATGCTCAAGCGCACCATGATGGAAGGGCGCGACGAGTAACAAGTGCCATCGTCAGGCTTGCAGCGATGTGTCCGCCACCGTAACCTTGCGCTTTGCGAAAATCCCACAGGTAGTTTCATGTCCCTGGAACAGAATTACACCGCGATCCTCGGCCAACTCGGCGAGGACGTGTCCCGCGAGGGCCTGCTCGACACGCCAAAGCGTGCCGCCAAGGCAATGCAGTACCTCTGCCGCGGTTATGAACAGACACTCGAAGAAGTCACCAACGGTGCCTTGTTCAGCTCTGACAACAGCGAAATGGTGCTGGTCAAGGACATCGAGCTGTACTCGTTGTGCGAGCATCATCTGCTGCCGTTTATCGGCAAGGCCCACGTGGCCTATATCCCGAGCGGCAAAGTGCTGGGCCTGTCGAAGGTCGCGCGTATTGTCGACATGTATGCGCGCCGCCTGCAGATCCAGGAAAACCTCAGCCGCCAGATCGCCGACGCCGTGTTGGAAGTCACAGGCGCCCTGGGCGTGGCCGTGGTGATCGAGGCCAAGCACATGTGCATGATGATGCGCGGTGTCGAGAAACAGAATTCGTCGATGATCACCTCGGTGATGCTGGGTGAGTTCCGCGAGAACGCGGCCACCCGCAGCGAATTTCTCAGCCTGATCAAGTAACCGGCCAGGCAGGAAAAAACCGGCGTTCATCGCCGGTTTTTTTTCGCCTGCAGAAATCAGGTAAGCTGCGCCCCCTCAGTCATGGGCAAGAGGTTTCAGCCATGTTCGTCAAAGCACTTCGAGTGGGCCTCGGCCACGTCATCATCGCGGGCGACTTTCTTACCCGCCCACGTAAAAAACAACGCCCGGCGGAGCAACAGGCCAAGGTCAATGCTGCAGCCAAGGACCTGACCCTGTATCAGTTCCACGCCTGCCCGTTCTGCGTGAAGACCCGTCGCACCCTGCACCGCCTGAATGTGCCGGTGGCGCTCAAGGACGCGAAGAACAACGAGCAGGACCGTCAGACCCTGCTGGAGCAAGGCGGCAAGATCAAAGTGCCGTGCCTGCGCATCGAAGAGAACGGCCAGACCACCTGGATGTATGACTCCAAGGTCATCATTGACTACCTGGACAAGCGCTTCGCTGCGATCTGAAGCCCACGGCGGTCAATGTGGGAGCTGGCTTGCCTGCGATTGCATCACCGCCGTACATCTGCTGCACCGCGGTGCCCGCATCGCAGGCAAGCCAGCTCCCACATTTGCGCTGCGGTGCTATTAAGTCGGTATTGTCAGGTCGAGATCCAGCAATGCCGAACCCAGGCACTTGCCGTGGGCGTCCAGGGCCAGCGACCGGGTTACGCCGCCGCGCAGGATTCCCGGCAGGACGAAGTTCAGCGCCTGCACGTTCGGCAACTCATGACGCTGAACCGGTGCCGCATCGGGATCGCGTAAATCGGCAAAGAACTCGGCCACGCGCTCAGCCGTCAGCTGTTCACACAGCAACGGATAATCCTCGGCGCGATAGGCAATGATCGAGATGTTCGACGTGTCGCCCTTATCCCCGGTGCGGGAATGGGCCAGCCTGTGCAGTTTCATTCTTCAATCCTCGGTTTGACCGCTTCACGGGGCAACAGCAACGACGCCACCGCCACCACCTGACGCACGCTCTTGCTCGCCCCACCGCCGCCGGCCGGGCCGTTGGTGTAGAGGGTCTCCACTTCATTGCCGATCCGCACGGCGTCGCCGCGCTCGTCACACCGGGCAGCGACCCGCAGGCGCACTTCCCAAGGCTCGACGCTGCTGCGCAGGCCGTGCAATGAGTCCATGCCGATCAACTCGGCGCGCAGGTCCTGCATGTTGACGCCGATCAACGCCAGACGTTTGAGCACCACTTCCCGCGCCAACTCAGCCCGTGCGACAGCACCGGGACCGCCGTAAGACATCTGCCCTTCACCAATCCAACCGTCCAGATAACCGACGCTGACCTTCAGCTGTTCAGGCCGGGCACGCCCGCTGGCTCCTTGGGCACGCACCCGGTCCACGCCCTCCTCGACAAACCCGACCTGGGAAAAGTCGGCCGTCACATCCGGGGTCAAGTAGGCTGCCGGGTCGTGAACTTCATAAATCAGTTGTTCGGCGCAGGTCGCGCGGCTGACCCGCCCACCGGAGCCTGCCACCTTGGTGATCACTGCATTGCCGTCGGCGTCGACCTCGGCCAGGGGAAAGCCCAGGCGCGCCAGATCCTCCACATCCTTGAAGCCTGGATCGACGAAATAACCGCCACTGACCTGCCCCGCGCACTCGAGCAAATGCCCCACCAACGTGCCCCGGCCCAGTCGCGGCCAATCATCGAAGGCCCAGCCGAACTCGAACATCTGCGGCGCCAGGAACAGCGAAGGGTCGGCCACGCGCCCGGTGATCACCACATCGGCGTCGGCGTGCAACGCGTTAAGAATGCCCTCCACACCCAAGTAGGCATTCGCGGAAATCAGCCGCTCGCCCAATGCGCCTACGGTCTGGCCATTATCCAGCAACTGCTCGGCAGACAAGGTATGCAGCACGTCATCCCCGACCACCGCCACGACCTTGAGGCCCAGGCCCAGCTCGCCGGCAATGCGCCGCACTTCCCCGGCCGCCGCCAACGGGTTTGCCGCCCCCATGTTGGTGATCACCCGCAGGCGTCGACGCCCCGCCCGCTGCCCCACAAAGGGCAAGACACGGCGCATGCGCTCAGCCAGCAGCGGGTCATAACCGCCCTGCGGGTCGCTGATGCGCGCCTGTTGCGCCAGGGCGATGGTGCGTTCGGCCAGGCATTCGAAGACCAGGTAATCCAGGTCGCCGTGTTCGGCCAGTTCCACCGCAGGTTCTATACGGTCGCCGGAGTAGCCGGCGCCGGAGCCGATGCGCAAGGTGTTCATCTCAAATCACTCCCAGGAGCAACGCCGTCAGGGTCATCAACACCGAGGCGGCAAACAGGAAAGGAATGGTGAAGCGCTGGTGATCGGCCAGTTCGATCTTGCACAGGCCCACCAGCAGGAAGGTCGCAGGCGTCAGCGGGCTGACCGGAAAACCGGTGGTGTGCACGCCCAGCAACGAGGCCTGGGCCACTTGCAGGGGGTCGACGCCAAGCGCTTTGCCGACTTCGGCGATCACCGGCATCACGCCGAAGTAGTAAGAGTCGGGGTCAAACAACATGCTCAGGGGCATGGACAAGAAGCCCACGACGGCCGGGATCAACTTGCCGTGGCCCGCCGGGATCTGCGCCACCGCCACTTCGGCGATGGCCTTGAGCATGCCGGTGCCTTGCATGATGCCGGTAAATACCCCGGCGGCGAGCAGGATACTGGCCATGGTCAGGGCGGTTTTCGCATGGGCGTCGATGCGCGCACGCTGGGCGTCCACGTTGGGATAGTTGATGCACAACGCAACCACGGTGCCGAGCATGAACATTACCACCGGGTCCACCCAGCCGGCGATCATCACCACCATCACCAGCACGGTCAGCATCAGGTTGACCCAGAACAACCGTGGACGACGCAGCGTGATGTCTTCATCGCTGAGCACTCGTTGCGGCACCGCCTCCACGCTGGAACCGGCGCCCAGGCCGAGGCGCTTTTCTTCGCGATGGCCCAGCCACCAGGCGCAGGCGAAGACAAAGATCAGCCCGACGATCTGAACCGGGATCAATGGTTGGAACAGGTCGGCCACCGGCACATGCAAGGCCGCCGACGAACGCAGCACCGGGCCGGTCCAGGGCAGGAAGTTGACCCCGGCGGCCATCGCACATACGCAGGCGAGGATGCGTTTATCAATGCCGAGGCGCGTATACAGCGGCAGCATCGCCGGCACCGTCACCAAGAAAGTCACAGCGCCAGAGCCGTCCAGGTGTACCAGCAACGCCAGGGTCGCAGTACCCACCACAATTCGTGTAGGACGCGTCCCGACCGTGCGCAGGATGCGATCAATGATGGGATCGAGCATGCCCGCGTCGGTCATGATCCCGAAAAACAGGATCGCGAACACAAACATGCCCACCACAGGGGCGACGTTCTTGATACCGGTAATGATGAAGGCGCTGGTTTGCAGGCCAAATCCACCGATCAGCGCGGCAATGATCGGCAAGGCGATCAAGGCCACCAGCGGCGAGAGGCGCTTGCTCATGACGGCAGCGAGCAGGCACAGGATGGTGATGACACCCAGGGTTGCGAGCATGGGTTACTCCAGGGCGGCCTGGTTGGCCGGTTATTGTTTTCCCTGGAGTATTGGAATCGCGCTAGGCTTTGTAAATTGCAATATTCAGCCACCAGCGTTCGGAAAAACAAAATGAAGCGACGCGCATGAAAAACAGCATCCAGCACATTCAAGCTTTCCTTGCGGTTGCCCGCACAGGCAGC
Source organism: Pseudomonas sp. DW-iso17 (assembly GCF_058725345.1). Lineage (NCBI taxonomy): Bacteria > Pseudomonadati > Pseudomonadota > Gammaproteobacteria > Pseudomonadales > Pseudomonadaceae > Pseudomonas > Pseudomonas sp. DW-iso17. The sequence goes on from NZ_JBZXEA010000012.1 coordinate 72,104, forward strand.
TTCACCAAGGCGGCCAACGAACTGCATCTGTCGCCGTCGGCCCTCACCGTGCAGGTGCAACAACTGGAAGACTGGCTCGGCGTCGCCCTGCTCGACCGCAGCCCGCGCCACGTGAGCATTACCGCTGCGGGCCAGGAGGCGCGCGGGCCCATGGAAAAACTGCTGCTGGACCTGGACAACATCGTCACCGGCTCCCGCGACCTCGCCGCCTTGCGCCGCGGCGTGGTGACCATTGCCGCCCTGCCCTCAGTCTGCGCAGGCGCTCTGCCCCCGGCCTTGCGCCTGTTTCGCCAACGCTTCGCCGGCATCGAAGTGCGCCTGCATGACCTGGTGGCCCAGCGCATTCATGCAAAGGTTCGCAACGGCGAAGTGGATTTCGGCATCGGCGTGCGCGCCCGCCTGAGCCACGGGCTGGACTTCGTGCCGGTGCTCAATGATCGGCTGTGCGCATTTGTACCATCGGGCCATGCGCTCGCCCGCCATCACCAACTGACTCTGGAACAATTGGCGGACCAGCCGATCATCCTGACCGGCCGCGACAGCAGTGTGCGCGAGCAAGTGGACACGCTGTTCGATGAGACACGACTGACGCTGAACGCCGGCATGGAGGCCAACTACATGTCGACCGTATTGGCCTTGGTGCGCCAGGGCCTGGGCATCAGTGTGTTGCCGGAGTCAGCGGCCGATAGCCTGGAAGGTTTGAAGCGGATCAGCATCGATCATCCCGGGGTGAATCGAGAGATCGGGTTGATCAGCCGTAGCGGGATGGGCTTGAGCCCGGCGGCGCAGCGCTGCTTTGAACTGCTCAACAAAGCACTGCCTGACACGCCGCCGCGCTAAATGTGGGAGCTGGCTTGCCTGCGATGCAGACACCTCGGTTTAGCCGGGGCGCCAGGGTGACGCTATCGCAGGCAAGCCAGCTCCCACATTGGACCGAGGGAGTCAGTCGAGCATCGCCACGTACTTGGGATGACTGGCCACGCGCTGCAACCACGCCTGCACCGCCGGATACGGCGCCAGGTCAAAGCCGCCTTCATGGGCCACATGGGTGTAGGCATACAACGCAATATCGGCAATGGAAAACTGCTCGCCCACTAAATAAGGCGTGGCTTGAAGCTGACGCTCCATCACTCTCAAGGCCTTGTAACCGCCTTTGTGGGTGGTCTTGTATTCTTCCAGCCGATCCTCGGGCATGTTCAGGTAGAACTGAATAAACCGCGCCACCGCAATGTAAGGCTCATGGCTGTACTGCTCGAAAAACTGCCACTGCAATACCTGGGTACGCAGGCGCGGTTCGTTCGGCAGGAATTCACTGCCATCGGCGAGGAAGTTGAGAATCGCATTGGACTCCCACAGGCAGGTGCCGTCTTCAAGCTCCAATACCGGGACCTTGCCATTGGGGTTCTTGGCCAGGAACTCAGGGGTCTGGGTATCGCCTTTGAGGATATCGATATCGATCCATTCATACGGGATGCCCAACAGATTGAGCATCAATTTGACCTTGTAGCAATTGCCCGACTTGTAATCGCCATAAACCTTGTACATGGGGCTCCCCTTTTCGCCGCGCTGACCAAATGCTTGCGCCCACAAGGTGCGGGTATCGAAGGCTTGTTTCAAGGCGTTGCGCAGAATAAATCCCTTGGCCTGCGCCTTTCATCCCTTTTCGCCGAGACAATCGAAAACATTATTTGCTTTATTTGTATACAAAAGCATAATTCGCTTCGTGCGAGTTCCTGACCTTTTGGTCAACAAACCCGCCGGTACCTCAAAGCGCTGTCGCCCACTCATGTGACCGGCGCTGGACATAACAATAAAACGATTGAGGAGTACTCGCTGTGGATAGCCGCAAAACCGAAGCCCCTACGTTGGACCTGGCCGCGCCCCGAGGCGGTTGGCTGGAACGCCTGTTCAAACTGCGCTTGCATGGCACCACAGTGAAGACCGAGCTGATCGCCGGCCTCACCACCTTTATCACCATGGCCTACATCATCTTCGTCAACCCCAACATCATGGCCGATGCCGGTATCGATCACGGCGCGGCTTTCGTCGCCACCTGCATCGCCGCGGCGCTGGGCTGCCTGTTGATGGGCCTGTATGCCAACTGGCCAGTGGGCCTAGCGCCGGGCATGGGCTTGAACGCGTTTTTCACCTACACCGTGGTCGGCACCATGGGTTACACCTGGGAAACCGCCCTCGGCGCGGTGTTTATTTCCGGCGTGCTGTTCATGATCCTGACGCTGTCGCGCATCCGCGAATGGCTGCTCAACAGTATTCCGGTTAGCCTGCGCCATGCCATGGGCGCCGGCGTGGGTTTGTTCCTGGGGGTGATCGGCCTGAAAACCGCCGGCATCATTGTCGACAGCCCGGCTACGCTGATCAAGCTCGGCTCCCTGCATGAGCCCGCGCCGTTGCTGGCGGCGGTGTGCTTCCTGCTGATTGCTATCCTCAGTTATCACCGCGTATTCGGCGCAATTCTCATCAGCATCATCGCCGTGACCCTGGCCGGCTGGGGCCTGGGCCTGGTGCACTACAACGGCATTCTCGCCACTCCACCGAGCCTGGCACCGACCTGGATGGCCATGGACGTGATGGGTGTGTTCAATGTGAGCATGATCAGCGTGGTATTTGCCTTTCTTTTTGTACACATGTTCGACACTGCCGGTACACTGATGGGCGTTGCGCAACGCGCAGGACTTGTGAATGCCGATGGCAAGATCGACAACCTGTCTCGCGCCTTGAAGGCTGACAGTGCGTCCAGCGTGTTCGGCGCCATGGTCGGTGTACCGCCGGTGACCAGCTATGTAGAAAGTGCCGCCGGTGTGGCTGCTGGCGGCCGTACGGGTTTGACCGCGGTGACCGTGGGCATATTGTTCGTGGCGGCGATGTTTTTTGCGCCGCTGGCCGGCATGATTCCCGCCTACGCCACCGCGGGCGCGTTGATTTACGTTGCGATGCTGATGATGGCGAGCATGGCCCATATCAACTGGGATGAAGCCACCGACAGCATTCCTGCAATCGTCACCGCGATCATGATGCCGTTGACGTTTTCGGTCGCCGACGGAATCGCCCTGGGTTTTATCACTTACGTGGCGTTGAAAGCCGGCACCGGCAAGTACCGCGAGATTTCCATCAGCCTTTGGGTGCTGTGCGCGATCTTTATCGCCAAGTTCATCTTTCTGTAGTTCGGGAAGGGCTGAAAAACCGCCTCACCTTCGGGTGAGGCTTTTGCATGAAAGGGAGGAATGTAAATGACCTTGGAAACCTGGCTGCTGTTCAGCGGCGCTGCGCTGGTGGTGATCCTGATCCCCGGCCCGCTCTCATTGCTGATGATCAGCAACAGCCTTAACTATGGCCTGCGCCGCTCGTACCCGGCGTTTCTCGGTGGTGTGTTTGCCTCGATCTGCCTGTTGAGCGCCTCGGCCCTGGGCCTGGGCGCGCTGTTACTGGCGTCCGAACAACTGTTCAGCGCGCTCAAAATTGTCGGCGCACTCTACCTGTTCTACCTGGCGTGGCAGAGCTGGCAGCAATCGCGCCTGCCCAATGCAGGCGCTGAAGTTCCGCACGCTGCGCCAGTACCACGCTTTCGTGCATTGTTTGGCCGGGCTTTTGTACTGGGCGCAAGCAACCCCAAGGACATCCTGTTTTTCGCTGCCTTCCTGCCACAATTTCTCAGCAGCCAGCAACCGTTCCTGCCGCAGTTGCTGGTCATGATCGTCACCTGGACGCTGCTTGATCTGCTGTGCAAGTTGGCTTACGGCTTGGGCGCCCATGGCGCTGCGCGCTATTTGCGCAGCGGCTCGGGCCAGAGCTGGTTCAATCGGATCAGTGCCGCACTGTTTGGTGGCGCCGCAGCAGCGGCACTCGTCAACGCTAGGGGGCCAATTTGACGAAGTAGACGCTGGGGTTCAGATTGCCCTTCGTCGCCCATTGGATACCCGCCACGATCCGCACCAAGCGCTGTTCTTGCAGCGCGCTGTCGACCGCTTTCAATAGAAGAGAGTCGGGGTGTAATTTAATTGCGAACCGAATCCACTTGTCCGTCAGCTTGGTTCTCAATGTCATTCGCCCCGTCTCAAGCCATTGATAGGCGACATAGTAAATTTTGTTCGAATGGCGATGCGTCACAACTGATTCGTGGCTGAACTCTCCAGCGGTTGTCCCCTGCCGCCGCAAAGACAAATCCTGGACGGCGAAGCCCTGCTGCTCCAGCACGGTTCTGACGGCAGAGCGCTCTGCCTCGAGCCGCTGCGTCCTGACCGGTGTGACACCAAATTGAAGGCGCGGATCCAACGGGTGAGGCGGCGTGAAGTCAACACGCGTGAAGCCTGGCGCCTTGCCATCGTACCCGATGTACACCATTTCTTTGCGCCGCTCATTGGGCCGCAACATCTGTAGCAAATCATCCGTCTGGCCAACACGGCCATTTACAGCAAGCAACCACTTGTCGAGCGTGGCGCGAATATTCAGTAAATGACTGGCCGTTGCCAGTTGTGGCGGCCCCGATAACTCAATCAGCCTGGCGACTGCCAGCGCTTGGCTTGTATTTGTGAGGGTGGGAAAAGCACTGCCCACATAGCGCTCCAGTGGCCTGTCGAACAGCGGCGCATGCAGCTGCCACTCGCCCGCCGAAGTGCGTGATACCGGAATGGGCTGATCGTTGATTGCCGTACTTGTCCAGCGCTCAATATCAGTGCGAGCCAATGAAACCTGCTGCGTATCCCTGGTAATAAACGCAATGTCGGTCAATGGCGCCTGATCCCCCGTGTCCAGTAGCCTGTAATATCCGATTCCCGATCCAGCGCTCGGTGTGTCATACCTCGCGCCGATATAGATGGCATTGTAGAAGGCTCCTTGAGGAGTCGATTGCACACGTAAAACGCCAGGTATCGATGAGTCCGACAGCTCAATGGCCTGGGCTCGGATACGCCAATCGAACCAGTGGGTGGCGACCGTTGAGGACTGGACAATGGTGCTTTGTGTAGCAGAACGCACAGTCGGTGGGAACCAATCCCGTAGCGCCTCTACTTCTACGCGCCAGGGGTTGAGCACCCCCGAGCTGGGCCCCGGTTGAGGGTCGCCCGAGCCCAACAAGCGTTCACCGGGCTGATCGATGTGCAAGATCAACTCGTCTTCGCCCGGCTGCCGGGTATTTTTGAGTCGAAATACCTGTTCGTTTTCGCGCTGGTAAATCGGGTAATGGTGCGTATCGTCTGTCAGAAACAGCTCACCCTTTTTGACATGGATCCCCTTTTTGCCCGGGCCTTTCAGCGCCACGGCGTCGTCAGCAATCGCCTTGATTTTGAACCGGTCGAACACCTTGAGCTGAGTTACAACGGGCACCTTCACGCGCGAAAGGCTATCGCGCACGGCCATGCGCATGCGGTGTATGCGTGCCAGTAAAGCCCTCGGCGCAGGACGCGTCACCTTGGCCACAGCACTGCCGCGCCCCTTGGGCCCCGGTATAAAGTTTGTCAGCAGGTCAGCCGCCATAAACGCACTCATAAAACCCACGTCAACGGCATCATGAGGGTCCCCATAGCGATGAAAGCGCCGCGCCACAAGCAGCAACTCGTAGGCATCATTGAACATCCCGAATAACGGAGAAAAAAAAGCGATCAACCGGCGCCTGCGTGTCTCGCCCTGCTCGCCCAGCCGACGGGTGCGATACTCATCCAGCGCTTTGCCGGAATGGCTGGCTGCCTGGGTCTGACGTTTCAACTCCAGCACCGGGGCGTCGTAAAGCAATGCCTGGGCATCACTGTGGGACGTGGGGACAATTGCCAGCCAAGCCTCAGGTTCACTGGCAATCTGCTCAAGGATTACCTGCTCAACCTCATCCGGCAGCACCGTCGGCTCCAAGTGCTTGATACCGAAGGAGCGAACAAACTCAACCGCTTGCCATATCCCTTTGACCATGGCAAACGCAGGTATAGCGTCCAGGTAACTGACGGCAGCACCGAGCCTATCGACCCTGACCGGGTGATGGGTAATTGCCTGAAATGCCCAGCCGGGTGCGATCTGCCTCGCCAGCATCTGGGTGTTTTCAGGCCGTGCGCCAAGGCGGTTCAATGCATCCTGGGCTTGTTGCAAACTGCAGTACTCGGTGAGAACCAACGCGGGCGAAGCATTCGGCCAATAGATCACGCAATGCCCCGACCGCAGGTCTCGCACGATCACCAGGCCCGCGATATAGCGGTCATGCTGCATCGTGTGGCCCACTAAATGAAGCACATGCAGTTGCAGCTCATGTTGGTTTTTCAACAAGTCTTGCGGCGTTCGTGCGGCCATCGCCGTGGTGAAGATACTTTGCGCGGTTGCCGTCAAGCCTTGTTGCGTGGCCAACAACAGATGTTGCTCAGTGCCGGCAAGCAACGTCCGGTTCAGTAACTCGGGAATGCGCCCTTTGCTGAGCGTGTGGAGGGTATCGCCAGGCGGGTAAAAAACCTGGTTGATCAACGCGTCGTACTGACCGCCGACATCCAGCGAGGAAATCGTACGGATCAAGTAAGCGGCATTCAGTTGATTTTTCCATTCAGGTTGCAAATAGCGGGCGCGATTGAGTCGCCACTGCGTCCAGGGCGCCAGTGGGTCCAGGTTATGCTGCGCCAGTTGTAACAGGCTGTAGGTGGTGCGCTTCAGGGTCGGGGTAAGTTTTATGGCGCGGTCGCCAATGGCACAACCGCTTGTCCATCCACAATAACTGCCTTGAACATCATCGGGCATATCAATGAAGGGCTGGTCGATATCAAACTGCGCAGGTATGCCGTCCAACCGCAAGCGATCGATCAGGGCACGGCGAGCGAAGGTTTCCAGACCGGGCAACTGGTCTTCAAGCCTTGTCTTGAATGCAAAAGTACTGCTCAGGTAAAAGCGCTGCGATCGCCTGAACTTCTTACGCTGGTAACGGGATGCGTGCTCCAGCCAAGCTGGCAGTTTCTTCGCTTGCAGTGCGGTTTTGCGCAACAACTCGACATTGGCCTGGGCGCGGCTCTGGGCGTCACTGACAGGTGCCTTGAGCTGCTCTTGCAGTTCTGCCAGCAGCAAGGCGCGACTTATTTGCGCATCTTTCACGCCGTTGAATATGCGCGTGATGTCTTCTGTGCTGTTGTGCAGGCGCTGATAACACCCAAGCAATGTCTTGATCGCAGCCAGGGCGGGCTTGCCATTAATCGGTACGTAGCGCACAGCCAGCGTTCCACGCGCCGCGTGTGAGCGCAAGTCGTTACGCTTGTCGTGCTCGACATAGTCCCACAGCGCGCTGCGATCCCAACTATCAAGGCTGGCTTTGATACTTCGGGTCAGGGCGTCCAGTCCGGAAAACCCCTGCACCCCACCTTCCGCTCCGAAACCGCACAGGACTACCGCATGCTGGCGCCGCGGCACCCGTACCGCCGCCGCCGTAGTCACCACCCACATGTTATGGAGCGGATAGAAGGCATCAGGGTCATTGCCAATCGCAATTGACAGCACTCGGGTTTGACTGTCTGGACGTTTTGACGGCAAAGGCTGATCGAGCACTTCGATGATCAGGTCCCGATGCGCGGTGCTTATCAACTTGAGTCGATGCTGCAATTGCACCTCACAGCGTAGCGCCTCAGTCTGGGCGTCAAGAAACAACGTGCCGCGCCTGAGCGTACCCTTTCCACCAGGGCGCTCAGCCCAAAATGCCACCTCGAACAGCCGTTGCTGGGCATCCTGCACCCACCTGTCCATCGTTTGGGCATGGGCGTTGAGCTGGGATACCAGCGATACAAATGCCTGGTATGCGGGCGTATCGTTACTCAAATCATCGGGATCGAGCAACGCAACCAGCCCTTTTTCGTAGCGTTTGATCCGGTGTTCTACGGTGTATTCGGCCAAGCCTGGCGCAGTGCTGCCAAAGATTATTTCGGCGTGTCGTCGTTGCTGGTCCCATTTGAGCAACTGCTCTCGAAGCGGGCCAAGTCGGGCCCCGCCAATCAACTGCTGCCGGTTACGCTCCACTCGTGCGAGAACAACTGCTGACTCCAGAGGCTGTGACGTTCCGGCGGCAAACACATGGGCGTGGTTGCTTTTTACCGTACACGCCAATTCATTGGCCCATTGCCCTTCCAACAACGCCTGCGCGCTTGACGCCAGCGCATCCTCCATAAGCTCCACGCCTCGAGAGACAGTGGATACCGAGGAGAACGTTGCAGGTGGAAGCAACACAGAGCGACGACTTAATGGCAAACATTGCCAGAGCTCGTGTAGACGAGTCCTGCCCAGCGCCTGCACGCCGCACGCCAGGGCGACGAAAGACGGGTACTCGTAAAAATTGCGAGCCACACCCGGTAAATAGACAACATGAGGCACATCATCGGGATCGCCCTCACGATAGAAATGCAACGCGCCCGCAATAGCCACCGCAGGGTTACCCGGCCACATCAACGGGCCTACTCGCACATCGGCCCACTGTCCGCCCGCACGCAGGCGTGCTTCAGCGGTTGGTGCATCGATCACGGCCTGAACCATGGCCAATCCAGCCCGTGATAGCTCGTTCAGTTGCCTGGCAATAAAGGCCCGGTCAGCAAAAAGCGCCTGGTGCAGCTCGATCCAACGCTCCCGGCGTGTGAGCCAGGAGCCGTACTCCAGCGCGTCCCAATATTGATTGGCTGCGCGACCCAACCGCTCAAACAGCCCCAACGCGATAACCCGCCGCAGCGCTTCCAGCGGTGTATAGGGCAACCGACGGTCAGGCGCGCCCTTGACGCTGAGGAGGGTGTATTGATTGATATTGAAAGGCACCGAAGGGCGGACCAGCAGCAACAACGCACGATCAGTCAAGGTGTCGACTTTCTGCGGTAAACGCGGAGGCATGGGTTCGGTGAAGAGCAGACTGTCCGGGTCAATCTCGAACGCCTTCTGCAACTGGGCGCGGATCACCTTCAAGATCCTGGGTGAGCGCCCTATCAGGCGTGTGAGCGCCCGTGTCGACTCGCGGCATCTCGCGTCGGCCAGCCCGATCTGATTGATCAGGCGGCTGGGATGGGGATAGGCGTTGATCCGTTCTCGCAACGGAGTGCGTAGGGCCTGTAAATCGGCATCGACGAAAAAGGGCGGCGCGTCCTCCTCAAGGGTGTCGTCAGGGTCACTGGAGGGCGCTGTAACGCCGAGCTGATCAGGGGGCAAGGTCATGGTGTTTTCTTCTCTATGCACTGAGGAAAAACCAGCCTAGGGCCCATCAATGAGCAAGAGGGGCTAGATAGTTGAGCGAAAAAAAGCCCGCAGTGTGCGCGGGCGAAACCAACGAAGAGCATTTGGGGGTGTGAAGCGAGGTGACGACTCAGCTACCGCGATAAGTGGAGTAGCTGTAAGGCGAAATCAGCAGAGGCACGTGGTAGTGGTCTTGCTCGGCACTGATACCAAAGCGCAACACCACCACGTCGAGGAAGGCAGGTTCAGGCAATTGCACACCGCGGGCACGGTAGTAATCACCGGCGCTGAACTGCAGTTGGTACACGCCGCTGCGGTAGTCGTCGCCTTGCAGCAGCGGCGCGTCGCAACGACCGTCTCCGTTGGTAGTGGCGGTAGCGACGAGCTCAAGCTGCGTGCCTTCGACACGGTAGAGCTCAACCTTGATTGCGCTGCCAGGGCAGCCGTGTGCAGCGTCCAAAACGTGTGTGGTCAAACGTCCCATGGCTTCTATGCGCCTCCGGAAGTCAGTGATTGAGAAACCCGCACCTTTTCAGAGCGTTGAAAAAGCCGGCGATGACCGATTAAGACACTTTTTATGAAAATTGTACACAATAAATTCCACAGCCTTCCAATCCCCTGTAGGAGCGAGATTGCTCGCGAAAAACGCCAACGATAACGCGGGCTCCCAGGATGAAAAGTGGCGCCCTCAGGTTATTCGCGAGCAAGCTCGCTCCTACAGTGGGCTTTTTGATCTTAACCTGACCATTCAGGCAAGTTTCTTGCAGAGACCCGTAGAGAGCCCGTTCAGAAAAAATGCAGAAATGCAGGCTTACAAAGTTCGCGATAAGTTGTATACAATCACTCATCGCTGTGACGCCACTCAGTCATTCCACTGCCCGGACGCCACACACACCTGCTACCACGAACAAGAAGGAAGACTGCAGTGAGCGCTGACTACCCACGCGACCTGATCGGTTACGGCAGTAACCCTCCTCACCCCCACTGGCCGGGCAAGGCACGCATTGCGCTGTCGTTCGTACTCAACTACGAAGAAGGCGGCGAGCGCAATATCCTGCATGGCGACAAAGAGTCCGAAGCCTTCCTTTCGGAAATGGTCTCGGCCCAACCGCTGCAAGGCGAGCGCAACATGAGCATGGAGTCGCTGTATGAGTACGGCAGCCGTGCCGGTGTGTGGCGCATCCTCAAGTTGTTCAAAGAGTTCGACATCCCGCTGACCATCTTCGCCGTGGCCATGGCCGCCCAGCGGCATCCGGACGTGATCCGCGCCATGGTCGCCGCCGGCCACGAGATTTGCAGCCACGGCTACCGCTGGATCGACTACCAGTACATGGACGAGGCTCAGGAGCGCGAGCACATGCTCGAAGCCATCCGCATCCTCACCGAACTCACCGGTGAACGCCCACTGGGCTGGTACACCGGCCGCACCGGCCCCAACACCCGTCGCCTGGTGATGGAGGAAGGTGGCTTTCTGTACGACTGCGACACCTACGACGACGACCTGCCCTACTGGGAACCCAACACCCCCAACGGCAAGCCGCACCTGGTGATCCCCTATACCCTGGACACCAACGACATGCGCTTCACCCAAGTGCAGGGCTTCAACAAGGGCGACGACTTTTTCGAATACCTCAAGGACGCCTTCGACGTGCTGTATGCCGAAGGTGCCGAAGCGCCAAAGATGCTGTCCATCGGCCTGCATTGCCGCCTGATCGGCCGCCCGGCACGCCTGGCCTCGCTCAAGCGCTTCATTGAATACGTCAAAGGCCATGACCAGGTGTGGTTCACCCGCCGCGTGGACATCGCCCGTCACTGGCACCAAACCCACCCTTTCCCGGGAGCGGCGAAATGACTGCGTTCCAGACCCTGAAACCTTCGACCTTGAGCCGCGACGCCTTCGTCCAGGCCTTTGCCGATATCTACGAACACTCGCCATGGGTGGCCGAAAAGGCCTTCGACCTGGGCCAGGACGCGTCGATCGACCAGATCGAAACCCTGCACCAGCGCATGAGCGATATCCTGTTGAGTGCTGATCACGCCTCGCAACTGGCGCTGATCAATGCTCACCCGGACCTGGCCGGAAAAGCTGCCGTCCAGGGCCAACTGACCCAAGCCAGCACCGATGAACAAGCGGGCGCGGGTATTCACCAATGCACGGCCGAAGAGTTTTCTCGCTTCACCGAGCTGAACGAGGCCTACAAAGCCAAGTTCAAGTTTCCCTTCATCATGGCGGTAAAAGGCAGCAACCGGCATCAGATCCTCGCCGCGTTCGAAACGCGCATCCACAATTCGGTAGACACCGAGTTCAAGTGCGCGCTGGACGAGATCAACAAGATCGCGTTGTTCCGTTTACTGACCCTCTAGCAGTCCATCCCCAGCCACTCTATCTAAGGCAGACAAGAAGAATGAAAGCTTACGCCGTACCTTTCGAAAAGTTCGTCAACCTGGCCGACGCCCGCCTGGGCACCAAGATCATCTCGGTGACCGATGACTGGTTCGCTGACGCCAACCGCCTGTTCCAGCCGACCCCGGCCGTGTGGAAGGAGGGCGTTTTCGATGACAACGGCAAGTGGATGGACGGCTGGGAGTCACGCCGCAAGCGCTTCGAAGGCTACGACAGTGCGGTGATCCGCCTGGGCGTGCCGGGTTCGATCAAAGGCGTGGACATCGACACTTCATTCTTCACCGGCAACTTCCCGCCGTCGGCTTCCCTGGAAGCCTGCTTCCTGGCCTCGGGCGAGCCGGATGCCAACACCCAGTGGGTGGAAGTGCTGTCAGCCGTCGAGCTGCAAGGCAACAGCCACCACTACCACGAGATCAACAACGACCAGGCGTTCAGCCACCTGCGCTTCAACATCTACCCGGATGGCGGCGTGGCCCGTCTGCGTGTGTACGGCGTGCCGTTCCGCGACTGGTCTTCGGTGGGCGACAACGAACAGGTCGACCTGGCTGCCGCGCTCAATGGCGGTCGTGCCCTGGCCTGCTCCGATGAACACTTCGGCCGCATGAGCAACATCCTCAACCCGGGCCGTGGCATCAACATGGGCGATGGCTGGGAAACCGCGCGTCGTCGTACACCGGGCAATGACTGGGTGATCGTCGCCTTGGGCCACCCGGGCGAGATCGAGAAAATCGTGGTCGACACCCTGCACTTCAAGGGCAACTACCCGGATACCTGCTCGATCCAGGGCGCTTTCGTGAAAGGCGGCACCGACAGCCAGATCGAAACCCAGTCGCTGTTCTGGCGCGAACTGCTGCCGGCGCAGAAGCTGGAAATGCACGCCGAACACACCTTCGCCGAGCAGATCAAGGCGCTGGGGCCGATTACCCACATCCGCCTGAATGTGTTCCCGGATGGTGGTGTGAGTCGCCTGCGTGTCCTGGGCAAAGTCTCGAAATAACACCCGATCGTCCCCACGCTCTGCGTGGGGACGCATCCCGTGACGCTCCGCGTCACACAGCGGACGCAGAGCGTCCAGGGCAGCGTTCCCACGCAGAGCGTGGGAACGATCTATAGACAAGATAAGAAGACAGCCATGCGCACACTGATGATCGAACCCCTGACCAAAGAAGCCTTCGCCCCTTTCGGAGACGTTATCGAAACCGATGGCAGCGATCACTTCATGATCAACAACGGGTCGACCATGCGCTTTCACAAACTGGCCACGGTCGACACCGCGAAGCCGGAAGACCACGCCATCATCAGCATCTTCCGCGCCGACGCGCAGGACATGCCGCTGACCGTGTGCATGCTGGAGAGACACCCGCTGGGCAGCCAGGCTTTCATTCCGCTGCTCGGCAACCCCTTTCTGATCGTGGTCGCGCCACTTGGCGATGAACCTGTATCGGGCTTGGTCCGCGCCTTCGTCACCAACGGCAGGCAGGGCATTAATTACCATCGCGGCGTCTGGCACCACCCGGTGCTGACGATCGAAAAGCGGGATGACTTCCTGGTGGTTGATCGCAGTGGCACAGGCAATAACTGCGATGAGCATTTTTTCAAAGAGGATGAGCGTTTGATCCTCGCCCCCCACCAATAAGAGAAGGTCTGATCACCCGACAACAAGGGTGACAGGCGAGAGGTAAAGACTGTGGAAGCACATCTGTTGGAATGGCTGAACCTGAGCGTGCGCTGGGTTCACATGATCACTGGCGTCGCCTGGATCGGCGCTTCTTTCTACTTCGTCTGGCTGGAAAACAACCTTAATCGCGTCAACCCCAAGAACGGCCTGGCCGGTGACTTGTGGGCGATCCACGGTGGCGGTATCTACCACCTGGAAAAATACAAACTGGCCCCGCCGACCATGCCGGACAACCTGCACTGGTTCAAATGGGAAGCCTATTTCACCTGGATGTCAGGCGTCGCGCTGCTGTGCGTGGTGTTCTACCTCAACCCGACGCTGTACTTGCTCGCCCCCGGCAGCAGCCTCAGCGGCACCGAAGGCGTATTGCTGGGCATCGGTTCACTGTTCGCCGGCTGGTTTATCTACTCCTTCCTGTGCGATTCGGCCCTGGGCAAACGCCCTGCCCTGCTCGGCTTGATCCTGTTTGTGCTGTTGATTGCGGCGGCCTACGGCTTCAGCAAGGTGTTCAGCGGCCGTGGCGCCTACCTGCATGTGGGCGCGGTGATCGGCACGATCATGGTCGGTAACGTGTTCCGCATCATCATGCCCGCCCAGCGTGCGCTGGTGGCGGCCATCGCCGAGAACCGCACACCGGACCCGGCGCTGCCGGCCAAGGGTTTGCTGCGCTCACGGCATAACAACTACTTCACCTTGCCGGTGCTGTTCATCATGATCAGCAACCACTTCCCGAGCACCTATGGCAGCCAATACAACTGGCTGATCCTGGCCGGGATCGCGGTGGCAGCAGTGTTGGTGCGCCATTACTTCAACACCCGGCATGACAGCCAGAAGTATGCGTGGACCTTGCCGGTGGGCGCGTTGGCAATGATCAGCCTGGCCTACGTGACCGGGCCCAAGCCGGCTGAACCGATTGCCAAGGCACCGGCGGCGATTGAGTATCAGCCGCTGCCGGAAACCGCCTTGGGCGGTGGCTTGAAACCCGCCGCGCCTGCCGCACCCGCCGCTGAACCGGCACCAGCCCAGGCCACCACGGACTTCGGTCAGGTGCACCACGTGATCGAGCAACGCTGCACCGTGTGCCATTCGGCCAAGCCCACCAGCCCGCTGTTCAGCACCGCTCCGGCTGGGGTGATGTTCGACACACCGGCACAGATCCAGCAGCAGGCGGCGCGCATTCAAGCGCAGGCCGTGGCCAGCCAGATCATGCCGCTGGGCAACATTACCCAGATGACCCAGCAGGAAAGGGATTTGATTGGCACCTGGATCAATCAGGGGGCCCGCACCAACTGACTGTTTCACACAGGACCAATGTGGGAGCTGGCTTGCCTGCGATAGCGGCAGATCACCAACATTTTCGGTGACTGACACACCGCCATCGCAGGCAAGCCAGCTCCCACAAGGGAGATCAGTGATGGTTTGAAGATTAAGTTTCATCCGGCAATTGAATGCCAAACAACACAAAAATAAAAAGATTCGAGGTGTTGCATGTCCCAGTTAGAAACGCAGACTCCTGCCGCGCCCGCCATGGTGCGGCTGCCCCTCTTGCAATTGATCCTGGTAGGCCTGCAACACGTCTTGCTGATGTACGGCGGTGCCGTCGCCGTGCCCCTGATCATTGGCCAGGCCGCCGGCTTGAGCCGTGAAGAAATCGCCTTTCTGATCAACGCCGACCTGCTGGTGGCTGGTATCGCCACCATGGTGCAGTCGTTCGGCATCGGCCCCATGGGCATCCGCATGCCGGTGATGATGGGCGCCAGTTTTGCCGCCGTGGGCAGCATGGTCGCCATGGCCGGCATGCCCGGCATCGGTTTGCAGGGCATCTTCGGCGCGACCATCGCCGCCGGGTTCTTCGGCATGCTTATCGCACCGTTCATGTCCAAGGTAGTGCGCTTTTTCCCGCCGCTGGTGACCGGCACGGTGATCACCGCCATCGGCCTTTCGCTGTTTCCCGTGGCGGTGAACTGGGCCGGCGGAGGCAGCGCCGCCGCCACGTTTGGCTCGCCGGTCTACCTGGCGATTGCCGCCCTGGTGCTGGGCACTATCTTGCTGATCAACCGCTTCATGCGCGGCTTCTGGGTGAACATCTCGGTGCTGATCGGCATGGGCCTGGGTTACGCCCTGTGTGGTGTGATCGGCATGGTCGACCTCAGTGGCCTGGCCCAGGCGCCGTGGGTGCAGGTGGTGACGCCGTTGCACTTTGGCATGCCCACGTTCGAGTTGGCACCGATCCTGTCGATGTGCCTGGTGGTGGTGATCATTTTTGTCGAGTCCACCGGCATGTTCCTCGCCCTGGGCAAGATCACCGGCCAGGAGGTCACGCCGAAGATGCTGCGACGCGGCCTGTTGTGTGATGCCGGCGCGTCGTTCTTTGCCGGCTTCTTCAACACCTTTACCCACTCCTCCTTCGCGCAGAATATCGGCCTGGTGCAGATGACCGGCGTGCGCTGCCGCTCGGTCACGCTCATGGCCGGCGCGTTCTTGATCGTGCTCAGCCTGTTACCCAAGGCGGCCTATCTGGTGGCATCGATTCCACCTGCGGTACTCGGCGGCGCGGCGATTGCGATGTTCGGGATGGTGGCGGCAACCGGGATCAAGATTCTGCAGGAAGCCGACATCGCCGACCGCCGTAACCAGTTGCTGGTGGCGGTGAGCATCGGCATGGGCCTGATCCCCGTGGTACGCCCGGAGTTCTTCGCACAACTGCCGTTGTGGATGAGCCCGATTACCCACAGCGGCATCGCCATGGCCACCCTCAGCGCGCTGTCGCTGAACATCCTGTTCAACATTCTCGGCGGCGCTGAGCGCCCCGAAGTCGCACATACGCATTGATTCCTTTGTTAGTACAAAAATAACAACAAACAGGGAACCCCCACATGCACAACCTTGACATGGGGCCGGCCACACGCCGCGCCCCATTCTTGCCCCTCGCGCTCTGTTACAGCGCACTTGAGCCCAGGCCTGGGAGCCAGTATTCTCCGCGCCCGCTCGAATCGACTCAAAAAAAAACAGCGAATGTAAAAGCTGACCTCAAGGCCAACTTATCCCGGCCTGATGTTTGCTGCCAAAGTGCACAAAAGTCCCCTGAATTCGACTGCATCCGCTGCAGCCGACGGGGATTTTTTGGCTTTTTCAACACCTTGGCGCAGCTCTTGCTAAAAGCATCAAAGCTGACCGAACAGACGATTTTTGCAGCGAACCAAAAGGCGCCACACCAGAGCGCCTGCGTAGAAGAAAAACCATAAAATTTTAACTCGGGAGCAACCGAATGAAACCTATGTTCAAAGGCCTGATGCTGGCTGGATCACTGTTGGCCGGTGGCCAGGCCGTAGCCGGTGACTTGTTGCAATGGCAAAACAACAGCCTGACTTATCTGTGGGGCAAGAGCTTTACCGTCAACCCGCAGATCCAGCAAACCGTCACCTTCGAACATGCCGACGCATGGAAGTACGGCGACAACTTCTTCTTCCTCGACCGTATCTTTTACAACGGCAAGGAAGACGGCAATGTCGGCCCGAATACTTACTACGGCGAGTTCAGCCCGCGTTTGTCGTTCGGCAAGATCCTGGACAAGGACCTGTCGTTCGGCCCGATCAAGGACGTGCTGCTGGCCTTCACCTATGAGTTCGGCGAGGGCGATAACGAGTCCTACCTGCTGGGTCCGGCGTTCGACTTGAACATCCCCGGTTTCGACTACTTCCAGTTGAACTTCTACCAGCGCCAGACCGAGGGCAATCGCCCGGGTGACGGCGTGTGGCAGATCACTCCGGTCTGGTCGTACACCATTCCCGTGGGTAATTCCGACGTGCTGATCGACGGTTTCATGGACTGGGTGGTGGATAACGACAAGAACGCCCGCGGCACTTATCACGCCAACCTGCACTTCAACCCGCAGGTCAAATACGACTTGGGCAAGGCGCTGCATTGGGGCGACAAGCAGTTGTATGTGGGTTTTGAATACGACTACTGGAAGAACAAGTACGGGATTGAAGACAGCGGCGCCTTCAAGACAACCCAGGACACGGCAAGCTTCCTGGTCAAATACCACTTCTAAAGGTTGATCGCGGTTCCCTGTGGGAGCTGGCTTGCCTGCGATCGCGATGTGTCTGTGCCAGCAGTGTTGGCTGGCATACCGCTATCGCAGGCAAGCCAGCTCCCACATTCAGTTTGACGTCAGGCCGAGGAAACGAGTGATTTCTTCGCGCTTGGCCAGCGCATCCTTGCGCCCCAGTTCGATCAACTCGCTGCAATACCCCGCCTCGAACAACAGATAACTCAACACCCCTGCCCCGCTGGTCTTGGTCGCCCCCGGCCCGCGCAAAAACACACGCAACGCCGCCGGCAACTCCTGGCGATGTCGTGCGGCGATTTCATCGATGGGCTGGCTGGGGGCAATCACCAGCACCTCTACCGGTGCCAGGCCCTGCACCGCCGCATCCACAGGCACCACACGGCTGAACTGATTCAAGCGCTCCAGCAGCTCGATATCGCTTTCCAGGCTGTCAATGAACGTGCTGTTGAGCATATGCCCACCGATTTGCGCCAGGGTCGGTTGCTGGCCGGTGTAGGTGCGTTGCACCGAAGGTTCATTGCCCCGTGGGTTGCCGCTTACCCCCACCACCAACACGCGACTGGCGCCCAGGTGCAAGGCCGGGCTGATGGGCGCGGACTGGCGCACCGCACCGTCGCCGAAATACTCCTGACCGAGCTTGACCGGGGCAAACAGCAGCGGGATCGCCGAACTGGCCAGCAGGTGCTCCACCGTCAATTGGGTGGGCACGCCGATACGCCGATGACGCAACCAGGCATCGATGGTGCCGCCGCCCTGATAGAAAGTCACCGCTTGCCCGGACTCATAGCCAAACGCCGTCACCGCCACCGCCTGCAAATGCTGGCGACGGATCGCCTCGTCGATGCCGTCCAGGTTCAAGCGCTCTTGTAACAAGTCGCGCAGTGGCGAACTGTTGAGCAACGCCACCGGCACCTGGCTACCCAGGCCCAACAGGCTATGGATCAGGAAACGACTGGCCTGGCGCATCACCCCCGGCCAGTCACTGCGCAGCACCTGATGGCTGCGAAAGCCCTGCCAGAAGGCCGTCAGCCGTTGGATGGCTGCCGAAAAATCACTGGCGCCGCTGGCCAGGCTCACCGCATTGATCGCACCAGCCGAGGTGCCGACGATCACCGGAAAAGGATTCGCTGCCCCCGCAGGCAGCAATTCGGCAACCGCCGCCAGCACCCCCACCTGATACGCCGCTCGCGCCCCGCCGCCGGAAAGAATCAAGCCTGTGACCGGTTCAACTGGGCGCATTGCGTCACTCCATGTGAGAAAGGGTTGGGCTTATCGACGGCGCTTTTCGTACAACTTGGGCTCACCCGGCGGTCGGCTCTTGAAGCGGCGGTGGGTCCACAGGTATTGCTCGGGGCATGCGCGTACCGAGGCTTCGACCCACTGGTTGATGCGCAGGCAGTCGATTTCGTCGGTTTCACCCGGGAAGTCGGTCAGCGGCGCATGGATCACCAGGCGGTACCCGCTACCGTCAGCCAGGCGCTCCTGGGTAAACGGCACCACCAGCGCCTTGCCCAGGCGTGCGAACTTGCTGGTGGCGGTGACGGTAGCAGCCTGGATGCCAAACAACGGCACGAAGATGCTTTGCTTGGCGCCGTAGTCCTGGTCTGGCGCGTACCAGATGGCCCGGCCGGCGCGCAGCAGCTTGAGCATGCCGCGCACGTCGTCACGCTCCACGGCCAGGGAATCGAGGTTGTGGCGTTCACGACCACGGCGCTGGATAAAGTCGAACAGCGGGTTGCCGTGTTCGCGGTACATGCCGTCAATGGTGTGCTTCTGCCCCAGCAGCGCCGCGCCGATTTCCAGGGTGGTGAAGTGCAGCGCCATGAGGATCACGCCCTTGCCGTCCAACTGCGCCTGCGTGAGGTGCTCCAACCCTTCGACATGGGCCAGGCGCGCCAGGCGCGGCTTGGGCCACCACCAGCTCATGGCCATTTCAAAGAAGGCGATGCCGGTGGAAGCGAAGTTTTCCTTGAGCAGGCGTTTACGTTCCTTGGCGGATTTTTCCGGGAAGCACAGCTCAAGGTTGCGCGCCGCAATACGGCGACGATCGCCCGCCACGCGGTACATGCCCGCGCCCAGCAGGCGACCAATGTTCAACAGCGCCCGATACGGCAATTGAGTGACCAGCCACAGCAGGCCGAGCCCCAGCCATAGCAGCCAAAAACGCGGGTGAAGAAATACAGCTCGAAAACGCGGGCGATCCATTACAGATTCCGGTAAAGACAAGGGCCGCGCATTCTACAACGGTTCGACTCGGCTTGCGGCGAGTGAGTGTTCTCGTTATAAGTCTCGACACTTTTCGTGACAAGCCGCTTTCGCCGACCATGAGCCAAACCGAACCGCTAGACCAAGATCCCGTGTTCCAGCTAAAAGGCAGCATGCTCGCCATTACCGTGCTGGAACTGGCCCGCAATGACCTCGACGCCCTGGACCGCCAACTGGCCGCCAAGGTCGCCCTGGCGCCAAACTTCTTCAACAACGCCCCGCTGGTGCTGGCGCTGGACAAGCTGCCGGCCGGCCAGGGCGTGATTGATTTGCCCGGCCTGATGCGCGTATGCCGTTCCCATGGCCTGCGCACCCTGGCGATTCGCGCCAGCCGCATCGAAGACATTGCCGCCGCCATCGCCATTGAACTGCCAGTACTGCCACCGTCGGGCGCCCGTGAGCGCCCTCTGGAACCATTGGTCGGCGAAGAAAAGAAAAAACCGGAAAAACCACCGGAGCCTGCGATCAGGCCTACAAAGATCATCACTTCGCCGGTACGCGGCGGGCAGCAGATTTACGCCCAAGGCGGCGACCTTGTGGTGGTCTCCTCGGTCAGCCCGGGGGCGGAACTTCTTGCCGATGGCAACATCCATGTATACGGCCCGATGCGCGGACGCGCCCTGGCCGGCATCAAGGGTGATACCAAGGCGCGTATTTTTTGCCAGCAGTTGACCGCTGAGCTGGTTTCCATCGCGGGTCAGTACAAGGTTTCCGAAGATTTGCGCCGCGATCCACTGTGGGGCGCTTCGGTACAGGTCAACCTGTCGGGCGATGTGTTGAACATCATCCGTCTTTAACGGATACTGCCGCATTTTCCAAGCATCTCTAGACTCTGATAGCAAAGCGAAACCGGCAAGACTTGTGTAGGACTTTTTGGAAGTTGGTGTTTCCCCATGGAAACCCCGTCTTTTTCCTGCAAAGGCTGTCCGCCTGCGGCGAGTTCCAAGAGATGTTTTTCAGGGACCGAAAGTCCTTTTTCCTTAGGGGTGAAACACCTTGGCCAAGATTCTCGTGGTTACATCCGGCAAGGGTGGTGTGGGTAAGACCACCACCAGCGCCGCTATCGGTACCGGCCTCGCTCTGCGCGGCCACAAGACAGTCATCGTCGACTTCGACGTCGGTCTGCGTAACCTTGACCTGATCATGGGCTGCGAGCGTCGCGTGGTGTATGACTTCGTCAACGTGGTGAACGGCGAAGCCAACCTGCAACAGGCCCTGATCAAGGACAAGCGCCTTGAGAACCTGTACGTGCTGGCTGCCAGCCAGACCCGTGACAAAGACGCGCTGACCAAAGAGGGCGTCGGCAAAGTGCTCGCCGAGCTCAAGGAAACCTTCGAATACGTGGTCTGCGATTCCCCGGCTGGTATCGAAACCGGTGCTCACCTGGCGATGTACTTCGCCGACGAAGCCATCGTGGTGACCAACCCGGAAGTCTCCTCGGTACGTGACTCGGACCGCATGCTCGGCCTGTTGGCCAGCAAGTCCAAGCGCGCCGAAGAAGGCCAGGACCCGATCAAGGAGCACCTGCTGCTCACCCGCTACAACCCGGAGCGCGTCAACAACGGCGAAATGCTGGGTGTTGAAGACGTGAAGGAAATCCTCGCCGTGACCCTGCTGGGCGTGATTCCGGAATCCCAGGCCGTGCTGAAGGCATCCAACCAGGGCGTACCGGTGATTCTCGACGACCAGAGCGACGCCGGCCAGGCGTACAGCGATGCCGTCGATCGCTTGCTGGGCAAGACCGTGGAACACCGCTTCCTCGATGTCAAGAAGAAGGGATTCTTCGAGCGTATCTTTGGAGGCAACTAAACAATGAAATTTCTCGACTTCTTTCGCGCCAACAAAAAACCCAGTACCGCATCGGTCGCGAAAGAGCGTCTACAGATCATCGTGGCGCACGAACGCGGCCAACGCAGCACCCCGGACTACCTGCCAGCCTTGCAGAAGGAACTGGTCGAGGTGATCCGCAAGTACGTCAATATCGGCAACGATGACGTGCATGTCGCCTTGGAAAATGACGGCAGCTGCTCGATTCTGGAACTCAATATCACCCTGCCCGATCGTTGATCGAACGGGCGGTCGCCACGGCGGCTCCACTGACGGCCCCCTCGCTCCTACAGGGTGAGGGGGCCGTCAGTGGAGCCGCCGTTGGCGTTTGTTACGAGGCTGTTTAATGCCGCTGTCCAATATCCACATCCTGCATCAGGACGACGCTGTCCTGGTGGTGAACAAGCCGACCCTGCTGCTCTCGGTGCCTGGCCGCGCCGACGACAACAAGGACTGCCTGATCACTCGCCTGCAGGAAAACGGCTACCCCGAAGCCCGCATCGTCCATCGCCTGGACTGGGAAACGTCGGGGATCATCCTGCTGGCCCGGGACGCCGACACCCACCGCGAACTGTCCCGCCAGTTTCACGACCGCGAGACCGAAAAGGCCTACACCGCCCTGGCCTGGGGCCAACCGGCACTGGACAGCGGCAGCATTGACCTGCCCCTGCGCTACGACCCGCCGACCAAGCCCCGCCATGTGGTCGACCATGAGTTCGGCAAACATGCACTGACCTTCTGGAAAGTCCTGGAGCGTTGCGGCGACTGGTGCCGCGTAGAGCTGACACCCATCACCGGGCGCTCGCACCAGTTGCGCGTGCATATGTTGTCCATCGGGCATCCGTTGCTGGGCGATGGTCTGTACGCCCATGAACAAGCCCTGGCCGCCTGGCCGCGCCTGTGCCTGCATGCAAGCATGCTCAGCTTCACCCATCCGCAAAGCGGCGAGCGCCTGCGCTTCGAGTGCCCTGCGCCTTTTTGAAGGGCTGATGCGGTCAAATGTGGGAGCTGGCTTGCCTGCGATATCGGCGTGCCAGCCAATACATCTGGCACAGAAAGACCGCTATCGCAGGCAAGCCAGCTCCCACAGGGTTTGATGTGGTTCTCGGCCATGCACGCTCACTCCAAATATCTGGCCAATACGGTAAACTCTCGCCACTGCTGTCTGGAGCTATTTATGCGCGAAGCGTTGAATCAAGGCCTGATCGACTTCCTCAAGGCCTCCCCTACTCCTTTTCATGCCACTGCCGCCCTGGCCCAGCGCCTGGAAGCCGCCGGCTACCAGCGTCTCGACGAGCGCGACACCTGGGCCACCGAGGCCAACGGTCGCTACTACGTGACCCGCAACGATTCCTCGATCATCGCCTTCAAGCTCGGCCGCCAATCGCCGCTGCAGGACGGTATCCGCATGGTCGGCGCCCACACCGACAGCCCGTGCCTGCGGGTCAAGCCCCAGCCGGAGCTGCAACGCCACGGCTTCTGGCAACTGGGTGTGGAAGTCTACGGCGGCGCGCTGCTGGCGCCCTGGTTCGACCGCGACCTGTCCCTGGCCGGGCGTGTCACCTTCCGTCGCGATGGCAAGGTCGAGAGCCAACTGATCGACTTCAAGCTGCCGATCGCTATCATTCCCAACCTGGCCATTCACCTCAACCGTGAAGCCAACCAGGGCTGGGCGATCAATGCCCAGACCGAGCTGCCGCCGATCCTGGCGCAGTTTGCCGGTGACGAACGCGTGGACTTTCGCGCCGTGCTCACCGAACAGTTGGCCCGCGAGCATGGGTTGAATGCCGATGTGGTGCTCGACTACGAGCTGAGTTTCTACGACACCCAAAGTGCTGCCGTGATCGGCCTCAATGGCGACTTCATTGCCGGTGCACGCCTGGACAACCTGCTGTCGTGCTACGCCGGCTTGCAAGCCTTGCTCTCCAGCGACACCGATGAAACCTGCGTGCTGGTGTGCAACGACCACGAAGAAGTCGGCTCCTGCTCGGCCTGCGGTGCCGATGGCCCGATGCTGGAACAGACCCTGCGTCGCCTGCTGCCCGAAGGTGAAGAATTCGTACGCACCATTCAGAAATCCCTGCTGGTGTCGGCAGACAACGCCCACGGCGTGCACCCCAACTACGCCGACAAACACGACGCCAACCACGGCCCGAAACTCAACGCCGGCCCGGTGATCAAGGTCAACAGCAACCAGCGCTACGCCACCAACAGCGAAACCGCGGGGTTCTTCCGCCACCTGTGCATGGCCCAGGAAGTGCCGGTGCAAAGCTTCGTGGTGCGCAGCGACATGGGCTGTGGTTCGACCATCGGCCCCATCACTGCCAGCCACCTGGGCGTGCGCACCGTGGACATCGGCTTGCCGACCTTTGCCATGCACTCGATCCGCGAGCTGTGCGGCAGCCATGACCTGGCGCATCTGGTCAAGGTGCTGGGGGCGTTCTACGCCAGCCGCGACTTACCCTGAGACCGAGGCGCGCCCATCGCGGGCAAGCCCGCTCCCACATTGATCTGTGAATGCATTTCAGTGTGGGAGCGGGCTTGCCCGCGATGGGTTTCCAAACAGATATAAGGCTATCTGACTCACATCAACTGCACTTCTGCCAATCCGGCCTAGACTTGTCAGAACTTCCAGTCCGACAAGGCCGCCCCTCGCCATGATCTCAATGTCCTCATTCCACGCCATGCTGATCCCCATCCTGATCGGCATGATCATGCTCGCGGTCGGCTTCAACTTTCGCGACAAGCCTCTGGGCGTGTTTGGCATGTGGATCGGCATGCTGTTGATCCTCGGCACCGTGCTCTACAAGATCCTCGCCAAACTGGCGCAGTGACAAATGCGCTCGCATTGGGCATAGCGGCCTCGTACACTCGGTCAATTCGTCGTTTTCAAGGTTGACCGCCTCGTGCTTTCCCGTCTGTTTGCCCTGCCCTGCTACCTGCTGATCGCCCTGCTCACGCTGCTGCCAGTGATGCCCGCCCAAGCCGTGGGCTTGCCCGGGATGCTGGGCGGCTCCAGCAAGACCCAACCCCAGGCGGAAGTGCCCCTGGGGCAGTCGCTGGACGAAGTGATCAAGACCCTGGAAAACGACCAGCAACGCACCCAGTTGCTCAGCGACCTGAAGAAGCTGCGCGCCGCCACGCAAAAGGCCCAGCCTGCCGCCGAACTCGGCGTACTCGGGTTGATCGGCAGTACGCTGTCGGGCTTTGAGCAGCAGTTTTCCGGCGCCGACAGCCCGTTGGGGCGCTGGTCCAATGAAGTCGACCTGGCCAAGGATGAACTCGCCGCCCTGATGTTGCCGGCCAGCGAATGGCTGCCGATCATCTTCGGTTTTGCTGTGATCCTAGCTGTGTGGAGCCTGCTGGCCGCTGCGCTGATCTGGCTCAGCCATCGGGTGCGCGAGCGTTTCGGCCTGCCCGAAGAGCTGCCGCAGCACCCGCGCACTTGGGACATGCTGCGCTTTGCCCTGCGCAAGCTGGGCCCCTGGTTGATCGCCCTGGTGATCACGGTTTACCTGAGCTACGCCCTGCCTTCCTCCCTGGGCAAATCCCTGGCCATGGTGCTGGCCTATGCCTTGGTGGTCGGCACCTGTTTCTCGGCCATCTGCGTGATTGCCTTCTCCGTACTCGACGGCCCGCACCGCCACCGTGCCCTGTATATCCTGCGCCATCAGGCGTTCCGCCCGCTGTGGTGGATCGGCAGTTTTGCCGCCTTCGGTGAAGCCTTGAGCGACCCGCGCCTGGTTGCCGCGCTCGGCCAGCATCTGGCCCACACCGCCGCGACCGTGGCCAATGTCATGGCGGCGTTGTCCACCGGGGTGTTTATCCTGCGGTTCCGCCGTCCGATTGCGCACCTGATCCGCAACCAACCGCTGTCGCGCCGCCTCAACCGCCGAGCGCTCACCGATACCCTGTCGATCATCGGCACCTTCTGGTACATCCCGGCTCTTCTGCTGGTGGGCATCTCACTGTTCGCCACCTTCCTGTCGGCCGGCGACACCAGCACCGCCCTGCGCCAGTCGCTGCTGTGCACGGTGTTGCTGGTGTTGTGCATGGTGATCAACGGCCTGGTGCGCCGCCACGCCCTCAAGCCGCACCGCGGGCACAAGCGCCATGCGCTGTACTCCGAACGCCTCAAAGGCTTTGTCTACACCCTGGTGCACCTGGTGGTGTGGCTGGTATTTATCGAACTGGGGCTGCGGGTCTGGGGCCTGTCGATGATTCGCTTTACCGAAGGTGAAGGCCATGAAATAGCCGTGAAGCTGTTCGGCCTCGGTGGGACCTTGTTGTTCGCCTGGCTGATCTGGATCCTCAGCGACACCGCGATTCACCACGCCCTGACCCGCTCGCGCAAAGGCCTGGCCAACGCCCGCGCGCAAACCATGATGCCGCTGATCCGCAACGTGCTGTTCGTGACCATCTTCATCATCGCCGCCATCGTGGCGCTGGCGAACATGGGCATGAACGTTACGCCACTGCTGGCCGGTGCGGGCGTGATCGGTATCGCCATCGGTTTTGGTGCGCAATCGCTGGTAGCCGACTTGATCACCGGGTTGTTCATCATCATCGAAGACTCCCTGGCCATCGACGACTACGTGGACGTCGGCGGCCACCTCGGTACCGTAGAGGGCCTGACCATCCGTACCGTGCGCCTGCGCGATATCGACGGCATCGTGCACACCATCCCGTTCAGCGAAATCAAGAGCATCAAGAACTACTCCCGCGAGTTCGGCTACGCCATCTTCCGGGTGGCGATCCCTTACAACATGGAAATCGACGACGCGATCAAACTGATGCGCGAGGTCGGCCATGCCATGCGCAACGACCCGCTGCAACGCCGCAATATCTGGTCGCCGCTGGAGATCCAGGGCGTGGAAAGCTTCGAGTCCGGCAGCGCGATCCTGCGCGCACGCTTCAAGACCGCGCCGATCAAGCAGTGGGAAGTGTCGCGGGCATTCAACCTGTCGCTCAAGCGGCACCTGGATGAAGCCGGGCTTGACCTGGCGACACCGCGCTTGAGCGTGCAGGTGCAGACTGCCGGGAGCGTGCAGGAGAAAGATCCACAACAATAGGCAAGGAGAGGTTGGTATGCGAATGAACGGTCTGACACACCAATGGGTTTTGGGTCTGCTCGGCGCGGTCGCGAGCAGTGCAGTGATCGCCGCCAGCAGCGGCCAGGACAGTGCCCGGGAAACCATTGCCGCCCAGGCAAAAATCCTCGAACCCAGCCTGTTGGAAACCCGCCGCGATATCCACGCCCATCCGGAACTGGGCAATACCGAAACCCGCACCGCCGAGTTGGTCGCCAAACAGTTGCGCGAACTCGGCCTTGAAGTAAAGACCGGGGTGGCCCGCACTGGCGTCGTCGCCATCTTGAAAGGTGCCCTGCCCGGCCCGACCGTGGCCCTGCGCGCCGACATGGATGCGCTGCCGGTCAAGGAAGTCGCCGACCTGCCCTTCGCCTCCAAAGCCAAGGGCACCTACCTGGGCAAAGAAGTCGACGTGATGCACGCCTGCGGCCACGACGCCCATACCGCTATCCTGCTGAGCACTGCGAAGATTCTTACCGGGATGCGCGAGCGGCTGCCCGGCACCGTGGTGTTTTATTTCCAACCGGCCGAAGAAGGCCCCAGCGACTTTATCCCCGACGGCAAGAACACCTGGGGTGCGAAGATGATGGTGCAGGAAGGCGTAATGAAAGCGCCCAAGCCTGACGCGGTGTTTGGCCTGCACGTATGGGCCGGTGTGCCTGCCGGGCAAATCGCCTATCGCCCGGGCCCGACCCTGGCCAGCTCCGATGACCTGCGCATCAGGATCCTCGGCAAACAGACCCACGCCGGCCGCCCCTGGGACGGTATCGACCCGATCACCGTCGGCGCGCAAACCATTGTCGGCTTGCAGACCGTAGTCAGCCGCCGTACCGATATTTCGTCATTCCCCTCTGTGGTGAGCATCGGCACCATCAACGGTGGCACCCGCTATAACATCATCCCCGAGTCGGTGGACATGAGCGGCACCATTCGCTCCTACGACTACGGCATTCGCCAGAAGCTGCATGGGGATGTGCGCCAGACCGTAGAGAAAATCGCCGAAAGCGGTGGCGCCAAGGCCGAAGTGACGATCATCGAGAAGTACGACCCCACCATCAACAATCCGGCGCTGACCGAGAAAATGCTGCCGAGCCTGCGCTGGGCGGCTCAGGATGATGTGGTGCAAGGCCCGTTGGTGGGTGGCGCCGAAGACTTCTCGTTCTATGCCAAGGAGGCGCCGGGGCTGTTTGTCTTCCTGGGGGTGACCCCAAGGGACCAGGACATGAGCAAGGCGGCGCCGAATCACAACCCTGGGTTCTTTGTGGATGAGTCGGCGTTGGTGGTGGGCGTGAGGACACTGGCGTCGTTGGCGACGGATTACCTCTACACCCACACATCACTGTAATGCTTGATGTGGGAGGGGGCTTGCCCCCTCCCACATTTGAACCCAGGTGAATCAGTTGGCGAGGGCCGCGCCGTCCATTTTCTGGCGCAGGCTCAGCGGGCGCATATCGGTCCAGACTTCCTCGATGTAGGCCAGGCATTCTTTCTTCATGCCGCTCTTGCCCACGGTGCGCCAGCCTTCCGGCACGGCCTTATAGTCGGGCCAGATCGAATACTGTTGTTCATGGTTGACCACTACCTGAAAGAGGATGTCGTCGCGGTCAAATACTGAGGTCATTGCTGTTCTCCGTCGCTCAAAGGCTGGCTGCGCACCACGCGCAGCACTGATATCTGTAGAAACGTACCAAGGGCCTGGAAAATTAGACGCTGGCCACGGCCGCCGCCAAGGCGCGCCCGAAAATCTCGGCCACCTGGTCGACTTCGCCAGCGGTGATCACCAGCGGTGGCAGAAAACGCACCACACTGCCATGGCGCCCGCCCAGTTCCAGGATCAGCCCGCGCTTGAGGCATTCGCGCTGCACCAGCGGCGCCAACTGGCGATGCACCGGTGGGTGGCCCTGACTATCCGGCGTGCCAGTCGGGTCTACCAGCTCCACCCCCAGCATCAGCCCACGCCCACGGATATCCCCCAGATGCGGGAAGTCGCGCTGCAGGATGCGCAGGTGTTCGCCCAGGCGCTCGCCCATGGCCGCCGCATGGCCCGCCAGGTCGTGATCCTTGAGGTAGCGCATCACCGCCGAGCCCGCCGCCATCGCCATCTGGTTGCCGCGGAAGGTCCCGGCATGGGCGCCCGGCAGCCAGGTGTCGAGCCAGTCGCGATACACCACCACCGCCAGGGGCAGGCTGCCGCCAATCGCCTTGGACATGACCACCACGTCCGGGATGATGCCGGCGTGTTCGAAGGCAAACATTTTGCCGGTACGCCCAAAACCGCTCTGGATCTCATCGACGATCAGCGCCACCCCCGCTTGCGCGGTGATACGGCGCAGGCCACGCAGCCAGTCGAGGTCCGCCGGGATCACACCGCCCTCACCCTGGACCACTTCGACAATCACCGCCGCTGGCAGCAACACGCCGGCTTCCGGATCGTTGAGCAGATTTTCCAGATAATGCAGGTTGACCCGCACACCTTCGGCGCCACCCAACCCAAACGGGCAACGGTAGTCATACGGGAATGGCAGGAATTGCACGCCATTGCCGAGCAAGGCGCCCAAGGGTTTCTTCGGCCCCAGGCTGCCCATCAAACTCAGCGCGCCCTGGCTCATGCCGTGATAGCCGCCCTGGAACGACAGCACGGTGCTGCGCCCGGTGGCAGTGCGCACCAGCTTCAACGCGGCTTCCACCGCATCGGTGCCGGTGGGACCGCAGAACTGGATTTTCGCTTCTCGCGCCAGTTCCGATGGGAGCAAACCGAACAGGTCCTGCACGAATTGATCCTTGACCGGCGTAGTCAGGTCCAGAGTATGCAGGGGCAGTTCGTCGCTCAGCACTTGCTGGATGGCCTGGATCACCACCGGGTGGTTATGCCCCAGCGCCAGGGTTCCGGCGCCGGCCAGGCAATCGATGAACCGACGCCCCTCGACGTCCTCCACGTAGATGCCCTTGGCGCGCTTGAGCGCCAAGGGGATGCGCCGAGGGTAGCTGCGGGCGTTGGATTCCTGCTGGCGCTGGCGGGCCAGCAGCGGGCTTTCGTCAAACTGATAGAGCGTTTCCGCGGCCTGCACCGGGGCGTCTTCGATACGGCTGGTAGCGACTGACATCTCTGGATCCCTCAATACGCTGTTGATCGTGACCAAACTGCCGATCCGTTGGCGTCTGGCCCAAGGGCATGCGCACGGATTTCCTGTTGTGGAGACGCTTCAGGTGCACGGGGATTTAGGAAGTTGGTCGGATATTTACCGATTGTGGGGAGATTAAAATGTGGGAGCGGGCTTGCTCACGAAGGCAGTGTGTCAGTCGCTGCATCGGTTACTGCACTACCGCTTTCGCAGGCAAGCCAGCTTCCACATTTGAACAGCGCTCAGCTCCGAAGCCCGCGGTATTTTTCATTCAGCGCATAAAGAATCGCGCACGTCTCTGCATCCAGGAATCCACAATAATCCCGTGGCCGAAAGTGCATCTGGAACGCCCGGGTGCGCTGCTCAAAGGCCCGGCGATTCTGCGCCGGCTTATACCCATAACGCTGAAACGCCCTCTCCACCTCGACCTCCGGCGGCAAGCCGAGACAAAAGCGGCGCTGGTACATCGCCCGCGTCTGCTCATCAAACCAAGCCCCAATGCCGGCTTCATGCAGCAGACGCCAGGGCAGCCGAGGCCCCGGATCGCTCTTGCGCCAGTAGGCCACGTCCGAATGCCCGAGCCAGTCAGTAGGGCCGACCTGCGGATAGCGCTCCAGCAGGTCGCGAAGCAATGCAATCAGTAGGTCAATCTGCGCGGGTGCGTATTGCGTAAAGGTAAAGACGCCCGCGTCATCCCGCGCCAGGTTGACGATTTCAATGCCCACCGAGCGGCTGTTGAGATCCGCCTTCCCCGCCCAATAACTCACGCCGGCGTGCCAGGCGCGCTGGCCCTCGTCCACCAGGCGAAACACGCGCAGCTCTTCATAACCGGCAGCACAGTAGCTGGGCTCATCGGGGTCGGGCAGCAGGTAGTGGGCGCTGACGCCCTCTTGAGTGAGGGTGCGTAGCGATGAAGCAAAGGGCGCTGCGGTGTAGTGCACAATCACCTGCTGCACGGATTCGCCGCGGCGGTCGTTGAAATCCCTGGCAGGGAAACTGGTGTCGATCACCAACATAAGAACAGTCCTTTTCAATTCAGGCCGACTCATTCGGCCCGTTCAAGCACAAAAAAATTACCGCCATCCTGAAGACTTGAGCCTCAGGCGGGCGGTAATTATTTGCCACGTGAAAAGGGCAGCTCAGCGCCGCAACGGCATGCCCAGGTCGACCCGCATACCATCGGGCTGGCTGTCGAAGTGCAGCGAGCAGGAGCAACGCTGCACGATCGCCTGGACAATCGCCAAGCCCAGGCCACAACCTTCGCTGCTGCCATTGCGCCAAAAGCGTTGGGTGAGGTATTGCAGGTCTTCGCTGGAGATCTGCTGGCCATGGTCACGCACGCGGAACACCACGTTATCCGGGGTAGAAAACACCTGCAGTTCCACGCGGGTATCGGCGGGGGTATGGCGCAAGGCGTTGTCCAGCAGGTTACGCAAGGCCGCGACGGCAAGGCCAACGGGCATTGCCACTGGAACAGGGGAAAGCGCCGGCGCCAGGATCAGATCGATACGGGAATTGTCACCGGCGTTGGCATCCTGGATCGCCAACCGGGCGACTTCCTCGGCACTGGATTGCAGGCCATCGTCAAACGACAGGCTGCCCTCCACCCGCGCCAGCAACAACAGTTGCTCCAGGGTGCGATGCAAGCGGTCGGCGCCCTCCTCGGCGTGCGCCAGGGACTGGTCGCGGGCCGCGCCCTCGGTCATGCGCGCGACTTGCAGGTGGGTCTTGATCGCAGTCAACGGGCTGCGCAGCTCATGGGCGGCGTCGCCGGTCAGGCGACGTTCGCGCTCGATGGTCTTGGCGATGCGCTGCAGCAGTTGGTTCTGGGTGTCGAGCAACGGCTTGAGTTCACTGGGCAGCGGGTGAATCTGCAAGGGTTCCAGGGAATCGGCACTGCGCCGCATCAAGGCATCCCGCATACGGTTGAGCGGCACCAGGCTCTGGCCGATGCCCAGCCATAGCAGGCACAGGCAGCCCAGCAATGCCACACCGACCGGCACCGACGCCGCCAGCAGGATCGACAGGTTGAGGGCTTCACGCTCCACCTGGCGGTCGGCGGTGGTGATCAGCAAGTCGCCACGGGACAGGGTAAAGCTGCGCCAGCCCACGCCGTCGATGATCTGGTCGCGAAAACCGCTGCGGCGCGACTCCAGCCCTTCCTCCGGCGTGGTATGGCTGCGCGCCAGGATCTCGCCGCGCAACGAACTGACCTGGCAGGCCATGCCGCCCGGCACATTCAGTTGTTCGGTACGCAAATGCGCGCCACCGCTGACGCTGGCCAGGCCCGGCATCTGCTCGGTGAGCCCGGCTACCATGCGCGCCGAAGCCACCAGGCGCTGGTCGAGGGAAAACATCATCTGGTTGCGCAAATCGTTGAGCATCCAGGCGGCCGCCAGCACCCAGATCAGTACAAAAGCGGCGCCCAGCTTGAACGTCAGGCGCAGGCGCAAGCTCATCACGGCGTGTTTTCTCCCCCATCAGCGGTGCCCAGGCGATAGCCCAGCCCCCTGACGGTTTCGACGATGCCATTGCCCAACTTGCGCCGCAGGTGGTGGATATGCACGTTGAGGGCGTTGCTTTCCAGTTCGTCGCTGAAGCCGTAGACGCTGTCCTTGAGCTGTTCGCTGGACAGTACGCGGCCCTTGTTGTGCAAAAGCGCCTGCAACAACGCCTGTTCACGCCGGGACAAATCTACCGGCTGGCCGCCGAGGAAGGTCTCGCGGCTGCTGGGGTCGTAGGCCAGGCGGCCATGTTCGATCAGATTGACGCTGCGTCCCGCCACACGGCGCAGCAGGGTTTGCAGGCGAGCAGCGAGTTCACGCAGGTCGAAGGGCTTGAGCAGGTAGTCGTCGGCGCCGGCTTGCAGGCCGTCGACGCGGTTGGTCACCGAGTCCCGCGCGGTGAGGATCAGCACCGGAATGTCCAACCCCTGGCTGCGCTGTTGTTGCAGCAGCTTGAGGCCGTCTTCGTCGGGCAGGCCAAGGTCGAGCACCATAATGTCGAAGGCCGCGGCCTTGAGCATCGCCCGCGCAGCCGAGGCCGTGGCCACGCGCTCCACGGTGAAGCCCTGGGCAGTCAGGCCGGCCACGATGCCACTGGCGATCAGTTCGTCGTCTTCACAGACCAGTACGTGCATGGTTAACCCTTCATAAAAGATGGCGCGATTAGAAAAGCCACGGATTAAGCGCGCATTATGCCGCTAAAGTTCGCAACACCGGATAATCCCTACGCTCTAGAATAGCGGCGGTTAATCATCGGTTAATCAACGCCACACATTGTGTGCCTCACTTGCATCGAACTAAGGCTTGACCATGCGGCATCTGTTTACCTTTCTGCTGGTGTTGTTCGCGGGATTCGCCCAGGCAGCGCCGGGCAGCCCCTTCGAAACCAAACCCGACTTCCTCCCGGTGGGCAAAGCCTTCGCCTTTACCTCCGAACGTCTTGAGAGCGGCGAAACCCAGCTGTTTTGGCAGATTGCCGACGGTTATTACCTGTACCAGCAACGCATGAAGTTCGACGGCCTGGCCGAAAAACCCGTGCTGCCCGAGGGTGAAGCCCATAGCGACGAATTCTTTGGCGAGCAGCAAGTCTATCGCCAGGGCCTGGAGGTGAAGATCCCCGCCGGCACCACCGGCCAGGTCAAGCTCGGCTGGCAGGGCTGCGCCGATGCGGGTCTGTGCTATCCGCCGCAGTCGATCACCGTGGACCTGGGCGGCAACCCGGCCGTCGCCGCGACCGCGCAAGCCCAGGACCAAAGCCTGGCCAGCGGCCTGCAACAGCGCAGCCTGGGGTGGAGCCTGCTGGTGTTCTTCGGCCTGGGCCTGCTGTTGGCGTTTGCGCCCTGCTCGTTGCCGATGCTGCCGATCCTCGCCGGCCTGGTGGTGGGCAGTGGCGCCAGCCCGCGCCGTGGCTTTGCCCTGGCCGGCAGTTACGTGGTGTGCATGGCGCTGGTGTATGCCGCCCTGGGGGTGATGGCCGCGTTGCTCGGCGCCAACCTGGCGGCGTTGCTGCAAACCCCGTGGATCCTTGGCAGCTTTGCGGCGTTGTTCGTGCTGCTCGCCCTGCCGATGTTCGGCTTCTTTGAACTGCAACTGCCCGCCTTCCTGCGCGACCGCCTCGATAACGTCAGCCGCCAGCAAAGCGGTGGCAGCCTGGTGGGTGCCGGTGTGCTCGGCGCATTGTCCGGCCTGCTGGTGGGGCCGTGCATGACCGCGCCCCTGGCCGGCGCCCTGTTGTATATCGCTCAAAGCGGCAATGCGCTGCACGGCGGCCTGATCCTGTTCGCCATGGGCATCGGTATCGGCATTCCGTTGTTGCTGTTGGTCACTGTGGGCAACCGCTTCCTGCCCAAGCCGGGTACCTGGATGAACGTGCTCAAGGGCATCTTCGGCTTCCTGTTCCTGGGCACCGCGGTGCTGATGATTCGCCCGGTAGTCGGCGACAGCCTGTGGATCGGCCTGTGGGGCGCCTTAGCGCTGGTGATGGCGTACTGCGGCTTGACGCTGGCCCGTGAGTCCGGCCTGGCGGCCAAGGTATTCGGCGCCGGTTCCCTGGTGCTGGGCCTGTGGGGCGCGGTGCTGGTGGTGGGGGCGGCCGGTGGCAGCGATGAGCTGTGGCAACCCTTGAAGGTTTACAGCGGCTCAAAGGTCGCCGGTGCACCGAGCGCCCACGATGCCTTCACCACGATCAACGACCCGGCCGTACTGCAAAGCCAACTCGACAGCGCCAAGGCCCAGGGCCAATGGGTGCTGCTGGACTATTACGCCGACTGGTGCGTGTCGTGCAAGATCATGGAAAAACAGGTGTTCGGCAAACCCGAGGTGATGGACGCGCTCAAAAACGTGCGCTTGCTGCGCCTGGACGTCACCGCCGACAACGCCGCCAGCCGCGAGCTGCTGGGCCGCTACAAAGTGCCAGGGCCACCGAGCTTCGTGTGGATCGGCCCGGACGGTGAAGAACGCCGCGCCCAACGCATCACCGGGGAAGTAGACGCCGCCGCCTTCCTGCAACGCTGGACCCAGACGCGGGACGCTCTCTGATGCTGACCCTCACCATCGGCACCTTCGCCATCGCCCTGAATCACCTGCTGCTGATCAGCGCGCTGATTCTCGCCACCCTGGTGGGCTGGCGCGTGGCCAAGCACGGCGGCGAAAACCCGGAGTCGGTGCTGTTCAGCCTGTTCCTGCTGGGCCTGCTCGCCGCCCGGGTCAGTTTTGTGCTGATGTATTGGAGTTATTACAGCAACGACTGGGTGGAGATGGTCGACCTGCGTGACGGCGGCTTTCTCGCCTGGCCCGGGATCATCGCGCTGATCCTCGGCGCGCTGGCGTACGGCTGGCGTCGCCCGGCCCTTCGCAAGCCGCTCAGCGCCGGGGTGATCACCGGCCTGTTGTTCTGGGGCATGACCAGCCTGTCCCTCAGTCTGTACGAAAAAGGCACACGCCTGCCGGACATCACCCTGCGCAATGCCAATGGCGAGGTGGTGCAACTGGCGGATTATCAAGGCGGCCCGTTGGTGATCAACCTCTGGGCCACCTGGTGCCCGCCGTGCCGACGCGAAATGCCGGTGCTGGAAAACGCCCAGCGCATGCGCCCCGATGTGACCTTCCTGTTCGTCAACCAGGCCGAAAGCATGCAAAGCGTCAGCACTTACCTGGCCACCCAGGGCTTGAACCTCGACAACGTGCTGTTCGACGCCAGCGGCCGCCTCGGCCAGGCTGTGGGTTCCATGGCGCTGCCGACCACGTTGTTCTACCAAGCCGATGGGCGCCTGATCAACAGCCACTTGGGCGAACTCTCCGAAGCCAGCCTGGCCCGTGCCATGGAACCCTTCGACAACACCACGACAAGGAAACCGACATGCCTCGCCTCCGCCACCTGCTGACCCTGCTGCCTTTGACGCTAGCCGCTACGCTGGCCCAGGCCGAAGACCTGCCGGCCCCGATCAAACAGATCGAAGCCAAAGGTGCCAAGATCATCGGCAAATTCGATGCCCCCAGCGGCCTCACCGGCTACGCCGCCCAGTACCAGAACCGTGGCATGGCCCTGTACCTGACCGCCGACGGCAAGCACGTGATCGCGGGCAACCTGTACGACGCCCAAGGCAATGACCTGAGCACCGCGCCCCTGGAAAAACTGGTGTACGCGCCGATGGCCAAGGAAGTCTGGGCCAAGATGGAAAACAGCAGCTGGATCCAGGACGGCGATAAAAACGCCCCGCGCACCGTCTACCTGTTCAGCGACCCCAACTGCCCGTACTGCAACATGTTCTGGGAACAGGCCCGCCCGTGGGTGAAGGCCGGCAAGGTGCAGTTGCGCCACATCATGGTCGGCATCATCCGCGAAGACAGCCCAGGCAAATCCGCCGCCCTGCTCGCCGCCAAAGACCCGCAAAAAGCCCTGCAAGAACACGAAGCCGCCGGCAAGGGCAGCAAGCTCAAGGCGCTGGAAAAGATCCCGGCCGAGGTCGAGGCCAAGCTTGATGCCAATATGAAGCTGATGGATGAACTGGAGTTGTCGGCGACGCCGGCGATCTTCTATCTGGATGACAAGGGTGGGTTGCAGCAGCAGCAAGGGGCGCCTTCGCCGGATAAGTTAGTGAAGATTCTCGGACCAAAATAAGCGCCGCCCTCGCGGGCGCCATCGCGGGCAAGCCAGCTCCCACATTTGAATGTATTCACAACTCAAAATGTAGGAACTGGCTTACCTGCGATGAGCATAGGTATCTACACAACTTCGGCACGACGCTAAATCTGTGGCGAGGGAGCTTGCTCCCGTGACGGCCTGGCAGCCGACACAGATATAACTGATGCCCCGCGATCCAATGTGCGAGCTGGCTTGCCTGCGATGAGCATAGGTATCTACACAACTTTGTGGGTTGTAACAGCAGACGGTAACCACGATGCGAAGCGAGTCGCTCTTGATCTGCTTTTGATCTTGATCTCAGGCGCCCCGTTAAACCACGCTGGCCGAACGCAGGCTTGAATTCGTGGGTAACCCGGCAGGACGCCGGGTTAGCCGCCCCGCGCCATGGATGGCGCGTGGCGGCGGCCCACGGATTCAAGCCTGTGTCGGGCACACCGAGCCTAAGCGAGGTGCCGAGTGGTGGGGCAAGAGCGTTTTGCTGGGCCTGTCCCCCGGCAGC
>NZ_JBZXEA010000013.1:0-87997 GCF_058725345.1 Pseudomonas sp. DW-iso17
CTGGATAACCAGCTTCATGGCGTACGCTGCCGGGGGACAGGCCCATGCTTACTTTTGCGCTTTTCAAAAGTGAGCCGCTGTCAGAGCGGAACCCTAGGTGGCCGTTACCGCAGGAATGGATATGTACACAATCCAACTGTGTTGACTGCCAGGCAGCCTTCGCGAGCAAGCCCGCTCCCACAGTTTGGATAGCGGGGCGTCAGGTAGACAGGTGTCGGCTTTCAGGCCGTCATCGCAGGCAAGCCAGCTCCCACATTTGGATTGCGGCGCGCCAGAGAGATAGGCATCGGCTGTCAGGCCGTCTTCGCAGGCAAGCCAGCTCCCACAGTTGGATCTCGCCGCACCTGGGAGATAAGTGCTGCTGTTTGCAGCTTACGGCTTGAGCGCTTTCTTGGGATAAATGTCGTAGCGGCTGGACTTGCCATCCAGCGCATGGCTCGGCTTCGGCCCCTCAATGCAGGGTGCCTTGCGCGGACGCTTGACCACCACACGATGGCTGGCCAGGGCCAGAGCCGCCGCGAGCAACGCCGGGGCATCCGGGTCATCGCCCACCAATGGGCGGAACAGGCGCATTTCCTTCTTTACCAGGGCGGTTTTCTCACGGTGCGGAAACATCGGGTCCAGGTAGATCACCTGAGGCGGCTCGCCCTGCCAGTTGAGCATCACGTCGATGGAGTTGCCCTTGAGCAGCTTCATGCGCGCCACAATCGGCGCCACGTCAAAATCCTCGGCAGCGCGGGCCAGACCATCTTCGAGCAAGGCGCCGATCAGCGGCTGGCGCTCGATCAGGCTCATCTCACACCCGAGGCTGGCCAGCACGAACGCGTCCTTGCCCAAGCCAGCCGTGGCATCCAGCACCCGCGGGCGCACGCCCTGGGCGATGCCCACCGCCTTGGCGATCATCTGCCCGCTGCCGCCGCCATACAACCGCCGATGTGCCGCGCCGCCTTCGACAAAGTCGACCCGCACCGGCCCTGGCGCATCAGGCCCAAGCTGTTGCAACTGCAAGCCGTGCTCCCCCACTTGCAGGGAAAAATCCGCATCGGCCACCTGCAGAGGCAACCCCAGCAGCGAAGCCCACTGTTCAGCGCGGGCCTGGAAGCTGTCAGCCAAGGCTTGGACCTGGATGCGGCTGGCCGCTGGTTGTTCGTTCATCAATCGCCACGCTCAAAAATATTAAGGATCGGCAAACAACGGCCGATAAAAATCACAGTCAGGTATTTTGCCAGAGCTGAGCGTCGACCGAGAAAAATGTCAGACATTCTTCCCCTTTCCATCGGTGTACTGCCGACCCACAACCATTACGGCCTGCGCAATACCCAAGCGCTGGC
This sequence comes from Pseudomonas sp. DW-iso17, assembly GCF_058725345.1. NCBI lineage: Bacteria > Pseudomonadati > Pseudomonadota > Gammaproteobacteria > Pseudomonadales > Pseudomonadaceae > Pseudomonas > Pseudomonas sp. DW-iso17. Next base: position 1,332 of record NZ_JBZXEA010000013.1, read on the forward strand.
CGGGGTGAGTCATGTGTGGCAGGACTTCTTCGCCCGTGCGTTGGCCGAGCAGCTCGGTGAAACGTCGGACGCGCTCGCCGCCAAGACGCCTGCCCCGGCAGACCCGGCGGTTGAACCCCGCGAAGGCGCCGACCTGCTGGCGCAGATCCTCACCCAGCGTGAGTGCGATGTGAAAGACACCGAGATCGCCCCGCCGGAACCGCTCTTCCTGCCAATTGCCGAGTTCGAAACCGAGCTGCTGCCACCGGCCGCGACGCCGTTCCCGGAAGAAGAAGTTATCGTCCAGCAACGCCAACAAGCGTTTGAGAGCGAGTGGGTGCGCCCCATTGTGCTGAACGCCGGCCAACCGCTACCCGCGCCGGGCCCGGCGCCACAACCACGCCCACTGCACCTGCCGATTGCCGAATTCGAGCTGGACCTGCTGCCACCGGCCGCCACGCCGTACCCCGAAGAAGAACTGCTGGCGCAGCAAAAGGCCCTGGATTTCGATTACTACTGGGCGCGCCCGCTGGTGACCCACAACCTGCGCCTGGCCGCCTGAACCTTAGCGACACACCCACCAACGCCCCATGTCCAGATGGAAATGGTTGCGATGGGCGGCGTTGTAGTCCGGGCTCAACACCACGTTGAAATCATCACAGGCGCCATCGCGTACCAAGCGCAGGAAACGCGCACTGTCGCCCTGGCCCGGCCAATCCTTGAGCACGCTGATGCTGCGCCCATCCGCCAGGCGAAAACCGGCGATATCCAGGGCATTGGCCGACGCATGCTGGCTGAGTCGACCGTCGGCACGGTTGTTGTAGATATTACGGCAGGCAAAACTGCCCAAATGCTCGACGCGGCTCACCGCTTGGCCAAACACGGCCTGGGCCGCCGGTTGCAGGCTATGTCGCTCGAACAAGGCGAACGCCACCGCCAGCGGGCAACTGGCAAGAAAGCTGCTGCTCAAGGCCACGTCAGCGCCCTGCACGCGCAGGACACTGCGCAAGGGGCACGCTGCATCAGTCGGTGTATCGGCCTGGCGGCTCACGCGCAGACCAGAGGTGTTCAACACCTGGTCACACAGCGCTGGATCATCCTGCAAACGACTGAGCTTGTAGCGCGTCAACAGGTTGGGGCTCGCTCGCACATCCAAGGGCGCCCAGGGGTTCCATTCAGGCGGCATCGGCACCCAACCGCGCCAGACAGCCAACGCAAATGCCCCCACCAACAACAGCAACACACTCAATGTCTTGACCACACCCACGGCTCAACCCTCAAAGTAGTCCGAGCTGCTCCGCCACGGGTTCTCGATGCAAGGCAGGCAGCGGCGGTAGCCCTGGCAGGCGCACCATCAGCTTGGCGTGGAAGCGCAGCGCCAGCTGTGCCGCGAGACGGTTGTCCGACGTGTGCAGGAACATATAGGGCGTGCGGCCCTCTTCGATCCAAGTGGCAATCTTTTCCACCCAGGGAATCAGGAACGGGTCATTGGCCTCAAGGTCCGGATGCCCGATGAAGCGCACCTGGGGAAACTGCGTCAGGGCCGCCGGGCGCGGTGGCACCCGGGGCTTTTTTGACTGGGCATGCAGCACCGCTTCCGAGGTAGAAGTACAACTGAACAGTGCACGGGGATCGAGGCAGATGCGCTCGACACCGCGATCGCGCAACAGGCGGTTGAGCATGCGCTCAGCATCACCCTTGGCAAAGAACTGTTCATGACGCACCTCCACGGCCAGCGGCCGATCAATGCCATCGAGAAATCCAGCCAGCTCCGCCAGGCGTGGCGGCGTAAAGCTCTTCGAGAGCTGCAGCCACAGCGGTGAAACGCGCTCACCCAACGGGCTCATCAAGCCGACAAAACTTTCTGCCGCCGGCAACTGTTCACGTAAATCGCCAGCATGGCTGATATCGCCGGGGAATTTGGCGGTGAAGCGAAAATCATCAGGCATGATTTCGGCCCAGCGCTGCACAGTGGCGGCCGAGGGGCGAGCGTAAAAAGTGGTATTGCCCTCAACGGCGTTGAAGACCTGGGAATAGAGCCCGAGGTAATCGCTGGAACGTGCCTCAACGGGATACAGGTACTCGCGCCAGGCGTTTTCACTCCAGGACGGGCAGCCGATGTAATAAGGCAAACGCATCAGATATGGATATCGAGACCCAGCACTTCCATATCCCATTCGACAAAGCCGGCAGTGGTCAGGTAGCTGGCCAGGGCGGTGGCAACGCTTTTGCTCATGGAACGGGGAAAGACCATGTCTTGCTGACGGGCAGGAACGCCGCTGATACGTGCGCTCGAGGCGCCTGGAGCTTTGGAAGGCGTATCGGTGTGTACTTCGATGAAGTCCGGTGAATCCTCGACGGACTCGTCTACCGTCACGCTCGCCTTGCGCGGCTTACGCTTGAGGGGGTACGACTGTGAGGAAAAACCGTCTATACGCATACATGCAGACTCGGTATCAATGATGGCAATTTAGCGGCACTTTCCATGGCGCGCAAATGCTCTGGTGATAACTAGAACACATAATTTGTAAAAGGTTTAAAAACCCAGGCAAATTCTGACGATTGGCGAAATTTGCCGCGTAACGCCCACATTTTTGGCGTCAAATAATCCCGCGTTCGGCCTTGGTCTGCGCGACTTTATCGCGCAGGTACACCGGTGCTGCCTGGTCCGCCGCAATCGCCTCGCCGCGCTCGAATGCGAAACGTGCCAACGCCAGCAGGTCTTCGGCGTGGGGCAACATCGCTGCGTCCTGCTCGGCACAGGACACCTTGATGCGCTCGCCATAACCCCAGCCCGTGCCGGCACCGAACCAATCACCGCTGGCGTCAGCGGGCAACTGCGCAGCTTCGGGGGCAAGCACCGCTTCCGCACCGACCAGGCGCATTTCGCCTGCGGTCTCACGGTAGCAACCCCAGTAAACCTCATCCATGCGCGCATCAATTGCCGCTGCCACCTGCGATGCCCCGTGCTCACGCAACGCACGCTGGGCCAGTACCGCCAGGTTGGACACCGGCAACACCGGGCGCTCCAGCGCAAAGGCCAGGCCCTGCACCACGCCAATGGCAATGCGCACGCCAGTGAATGCACCGGGGCCACGGCCGAACGCGATGGCATCCACGGCAGCCAGGGTGGTACCGGCGTCTTCAAGCAGTTGCTTGATCATCGGCAACAATTTCTGCGCGTGCAGGCGCGGGATCACCTCGTAGTGGCTCGTGACCTTGCCATCGTGCAGCAAGGCAACGGAGCAAGCTTCAGTCGCGGTGTCCAGGGCCAGCAGGGTGCTCATCGGTGTGGGTGTCCAAGTCGGAAAAAAGTGCGCCAGTATAAACAACAACGGCCCGCAAGCGGGCCGTTGTCTGTGCCGCCGATTAAGGGATCAGCTCAGTGCTTGCAGCACCTTGGCGGTGATGGCCTCTACCGAGCCCACACCAGGGATGTGGCTGTATTTCGGCTTGCCCTGGGCTGCGGACAGCTTCTGGTAGAAGTCCACCAGGGGCTTGGTCTGGGAATGGTAGACCGACAGGCGATGACGCACAGTTTCTTCGGTGTCGTCTTTACGCTGCACCAGGTCTTCGCCAGTGACATCGTCCTTGCCTTCGACTTTCGGCGGGTTGTAGACGATGTGGTACACGCGGCCCGAGCCTTCGTGAACGCGACGGCCAGCGATACGCTGGACGATCTCTTCGTCTTCAACTGCGATCTCGACCACGGCGTCCAACTCCACGCCCGCCTTCACCAAGGCTTCAGCCTGGGGAATGGTGCGTGGGAAGCCGTCGAACAGGAAACCGTTCTTGCAGTCTTCCTGGCTGATGCGTTCCTTGACCAGGTTGATGATCAGGTCATCGGAGACCAGGCCGCCGCTGTCCATCACGCTCTTGGCGATCAGGCCCAGCTCGGTGCCAGCCTTGACGGCCGCACGCAGCATGTCGCCGGTGGAGATTTGTGGAATGCCGAATTTTTCAGTGATGAACTTTGCCTGAGTACCTTTACCGGCCCCGGGAGCTCCCAGCAGAATGACGCGCATCGATGTGCTCCTCAATTTTTTATAGAGATGACGCTCGGATTCGCCGCGTGGGGCCAATCTCGTAAAAATGTGGTTCTAGGCCGATCAAACGGCCAAAGGCTGATCAAGATACACAGCGGGCCCTCACCATACAAGCCGCCAAAAGTAGGAGAAACCCGCGCCGCACATGCGTCAGCGCCAGGGTGTGCCTGAGCGCAACCCGCCTGCTCAAAAGACGACCGCCCGTTTCCGGGCGGTCGTCGTGGTTTATCCGCAAGCCATTGAGTGCACGCAAAAAACCTCAACCGGTGTTGCGCAAACCGGCCGCAATACCGGCCACGGACACCAGCAGCGCCTGTTCCAGAGGGCTGTCTTGCGCAGCCTCCTGCTGACGGGAACGTGCCAACAACTCGGCCTGCAACAGGTGCAAGGGGTCCAGGTAGGTGTTGCGCAGGCGGATGAACTCCAGGGTGTCGGGGCTATGGGCCAGCAGCTGCGACTGGCCGGTCAGGCCAAGCACCACGTCACACGCCTGCGACAATAGGTCGCGTAAGTGCGCACCCAATGCCAGCAGGTCCGGCTGCACCAGACGCTCATCATAAAGACGGGCGATCTCGGCATCGGCCTTGGCCAGCACCATTTCCAGCATGTCGATGCGCGTGCGAAAGAATGGCCACTGCTCGCGCATCTGCCCCAGCAATTGACCTTCACCGCGCTCCAGCGCCTTGCTCAGTGCCGCTTCCCAGCCGAGCCAGGCGGGTAGCATCAGGCGCGTCTGGGTCCAACCAAAAATCCACGGGATGGCGCGCAAGCTTTCTATCCCGCCCGCACGGCGCTTGGCCGGGCGACTGCCCAAGGGCAAACGGCCCAACTCCTGCTCCGGCGTGGACTGGCGGAAGTACTCGACGAACTGCGGATTTTCCCGCACCACGGCCCGGTAAGCGCTGACACCGTCTGCCGCCAGTTCGTCCATCAGATGACGCCAGGCAGGCTCGGGAGGGGGCGGCGGTAACAGGGTCGCTTCCAGTACCGCCGCCAGGTAGAGATTGAGGTTCTGCTCAGCGATATCCGGCAGACCGAATTTGAAGCGAATCATCTCGCCCTGCTCAGTGGTACGGAAACGCCCCGCCACCGAGCCCGGCGGCTGCGACAGGATAGCCGCGTGTGCCGGGCCACCGCCACGACCAACGGTGCCGCCGCGACCATGGAACAACAATAGCTCCACCTGTTGCTCGCGGCAGATATCCACCAGACGTTCCTGCGCCCGGTACTGCGCCCAGGCGGCGGCCGTGGTGCCCGCGTCCTTGGCCGAGTCCGAGTAGCCAATCATCACTTCCTGCGGGCCCTGCAAGCGTGCGCGGTAACCCGGCAATTGCAGCAGGCGCTCCATCACCGGTCCGGCGTTGTCCAGGTCGGCCAGGGTCTCGAACAACGGCACTACGCGCATCGGCCGTTGTACGCCCGACTCTTTCAACAGCAGTTGCACCGCCAATACATCCGACGCGGCGCCCGCCATAGAGATGACATACGAACCTAATGACGCCGCCGGTGCGGCGGCGATTTCCTTGCAGGTATTCAATACCTCGGCAGTGTCCGCCGAGGGTTTGAAGTAACCCGGCAGCAAGGGCCGCCGATTGGTCAGTTCCTGGGTCAGGAAGCTGATACGCGCATCCTCATCCCAGTCCTCATAACGCCCCAGGCCCAGGTAATCGGTGATTTCGGTCATGGCCGCCGAGTGACGGCTGGAGTCCTGACGCACATCCAGGCGCACCAGGAACAGGCCGAACGTCACGGCACGGCGCAGGCAGTCGAGCAGCGGGCCATCGGCGATCACGCCCATGCCGCATTCGTGCAGCGATTGGTAGCACAGTTGCAGAGGGTCGAGTAGGTCGCGGTTGTCCTGCAACACCTCGGCCGGCGCCGGGGTGGTGCTGGTCAACGAGGTGTGGGCCCACTGGCGCGTGGCGCGCAGGCGTTCGCGCAGTTGCTTGAGCAAGGCACGATAAGGTTCGACGCTGTCGCCGACTTTCGCTTGCAACGCCGGGCTGGCCTGTTGCATCGACAGCTCGGAAGCCAGTTGATCAATGTCACGCAGATACAAATCCGCCGCCATCCAACGCGCCAGCAGCAGCACTTCGCGGGTGACCGGCGCGGTGACGTTGGGGTTGCCGTCACGGTCGCCGCCCATCCACGAAGCAAAGCGAATCGGCGCAGCCTCCAGGGGCAGGCGCAAGCCGGTGGCGGCGTGCAGGGCCTGGTCGGCCTTGCGCAGGTAATTGGGAATGGCGTGCCACAGCGAATGCTCGATCACCGCAAAGCCCCATTTGGCTTCATCTACCGGCGTGGGGCGCACGCGCCGGATTTCTTCGGTGTGCCAGGCTTCGGCGATCAAGCGTTGCAAGCGCTCGCGAATCTGCTCGCGCTCGGCGGTGGTGAGATCGCGGTGATCCTGCAAGGCCAGTTGCGCGGCAATGGCATCGTATTTCTGAATCAGCGTGCGGCGGGCCACTTCGGTGGGGTGGGCGGTGAGCACCAGCTCGATGTCCAGCCGCGCCAGCTGCCGGGCCAAGGATTCATTGCTGTGCCCTTCGCTTTGCAGACGGGCCAGCAATTCTGGCAAGACGCGGGATTCGAACGGCGCAGATTGCGATTCATCGCGCCGATGAATCAACTGATATTGCTCGGCAATGTTGGCCAGGTTGAGGAACTGGTTGAAGGCCCGCGCCACGGGCAGCAACTCCTCCTCCTGCAACTGATTGAGGCTGGCGCTCAGTTCATCACCAGCGGCATTTTGCGAAACGGCTCCACGGCGGTCGGCCTTGGCGCCTTTGCGGATCTGCTCGATCTTATCGAGGAAAGCCTCGCCGTACTGCTCTCGAATGGTGTTGCCCAACAGCTCACCCAGCAGGTGAACATCCTCACGCAAGCGTGCATCGATATCACTCATCAGCCAATCTCCAGCCAGAAATCCGGGACGCGCAGGTGCTTCAGAGTGCCGCCGACGTCGGTTTCTGACAAGGCCGAACGCGAACGACTTTAAACCTTGGCGCTTACAGCTAGTCTCAACGATGAGTCGCCGCGTTATTTTCACGCAGGCGGCTGGTCACTCATCACCGCCTGCCATCGCAGGCTTTATTGAGGTAGCCATGAAAATTCGAGAACTGGCCCAGCATTGGGAAGAAACCGCCAAGGGTCGTTTGACCAAGACTGAATACGCCATTCATCTGGATGTAGAAGCCGCTGCCCGGCTGGCGGCCATTGCCGAGATGTACCCCAAGCGCCACGTCGAAGAACTGCTCGGCGAGCTGATCGGCGCCGCACTGGAAGAGCTGGAAGCCAGCTTTCCCTACATCCAGGGCCAGCAGGTGATTGCCACCGACGAAGAGGGTGATCCGCTGTATGAAGACGTCGGCCCCACCCCACGTTTTCTCACGTTATCCCGTCGCCATTTGCATGATTTATCAGCCGTTGCTGACGAACAAAAACACTGATAAACATTTATTGACGTCAATTAAACCCACGTATTCCGGGCCTTTTACAGGCCCGGAGGTACCGCTGCCCGCCGCGAAAGTTCCATTTTTTAAACATTGACCAGTCAGTCAGATATTTTTTTAGGCAAATCGCCATATCCGCTGAACTTTTGAAAAAAGCCTCCGGTCACAGCCAGTAGCCATCACTTGTGGAACGGTCGTTTGAACGGACGCCATGTGCTTTACCGACGGGCCCGAAATCGATACGCCCCGATGGATTTTGATGTTTTTCAGGAGTTATCCAATGGAGTTGAAGACGATGAACACCAGCACTGCCAAATCCTCGTTTAACCACCTGCGCGGGCTCAAATTGGCCGCGCTGGCAATCGGCACCAGCTTCGTTCTGGCGGGCTGCGCCGGCAACCCTCCAACCGAGCAGTACGCCGTGACCCAATCGGCCGTCAACAGCGCAGTCAGCGCCGGCGGTACCGAGTATGCGGCGGTGGAAATGAAGTCGGCCCAGGACAAGCTCAAAGAAGCTGAGATTGCCATGCACGACAAGAACTACGACAAAGCTCGCCAACTGGCTGAACAAGCCGAGTGGGATGCTCGCGTCGCTGAGCGTAAAGCCCAGGCTGCCAAGGCTCAACAGGCTGTGAAGGATTCCCAGAAGGCTGTTGACGAACTGCGTAAAGAAGGCATGCGCCCAGCTGCAATCATGCAGAAGTAAGCCGCTGCCACTTGACTGCATCGCACCTGATATCGAATTGAAAGGACGACACGACTATGCGTAAACAATTGATGATCCCTGCCCTGCTGGCGATGAGCGTTGCCTTGGCGGCCTGCTCCACCCCGCCGAACGCGAACCTGGAAAATGCGCGGACCAATTTCTCGTCCCTGCAAACCAACCCACAAGCCACCAAGCTGGCTGCGCTGGAAACCAAAGACGCCAGCGACTGGCTGGACAAGGCTGACAAGGCCTACCGCGACAAAGAAGACGAGAAGAAAGTCGACCAACTCGCATACCTGACCAACCAGCGCGTTGAAGTGGCCAAGGACACCATCGTCCTGCGCGAATCCGAAGCCAAGCTGAAAAACGCCGGTGACGAACGCGCCCGTGCCCTGCTGGACGCGCGTGATGCGCAGATCAAGCAACTGCAAAACAGCTTGAACGCCAAGCAAACCGATCGTGGCACCCTGGTGACTTTCGGTGACGTGCTGTTCGCCACCAACAAGTCCGACCTGAAATCCAGCGGCCTGGTGAACATCACCAAGCTGGCTCAGTTCCTGCGCGACAACCCAGACCGTAAAGTGATCGTCGAAGGCTACACCGACAGCACCGGTTCTGACTCGTACAACCAGAGCCTGTCGGAGCGTCGTGCCGCTTCCGTTCAACGTGCACTGGCTCAACAAGGCGTGGATATCTCGCGCATCGTGACCCAGGGCTATGGCAAGGAATATCCGGTTGCCGATAACGGCAGCGTTTCCGGCCGCGCCATGAACCGTCGCGTTGAGGTGACAATCTCCAACGACAACCAGCCGGTCAAGCCACGGTCTTCCGTCGCTAACTGATCATTGGTCTGGTAAAAAGCCCCGCCTTCAGGCGGGGCTTTTTCGTTGCCATTCATGAATGCGTATTCAAGCTTTAGTCATTGATGTATCCGAAGGTGCTGCGATTGCCACAAAAAAACCACCAGAAACGGTGGTTTTTTTGACTAGGGAAACTTGATCATGCGATCAGTATCTTCATCCGGCGGCGTTATCTTTTTGTTATGACGGGAGGTATCAGATGAGCAACCTGCCAACTGATTACGCGCCTGTTCTTGCGCATCCGCCCGCTCCAACGCCTGATGCGCCCTGGCCATAGCCAGCATATTGCATATCGCATCAATTCTTATCACTGCCTTCCCGCCCCCACTGTGCGTAAGTTACATCGCCCTTTGTGGTACCTGACGCAATTAGGTTCCAAACAATTTCGTTACACGCCCCCGGTACGCCGATAAGTGCAATGCCGCTGACATGAAAAACCTGTCGATAACTGACAGGTTTTTAAGGGTTGCCTATCAGTAGGTGACTGAGCCTTGATTCTCGCCACCGCCGGCCTGAATCTGGCCTTGGCCAGCTGAGCCACCTTCACCGGCTTGGCCACTTTGAGCCGCTTTTTTTTCCAGCAGTTGCTTCAGCATTTCAAGCAGCTCTTCAATGCTTTCTCCCCCACCAGCGCCTTGGCTTGCTCCGGAACCTTGAGCGCCTCCACCCCCCTGGGAACCACCGGAACCAGAACCTTGCGAACCTTCACCGCGCTTAGCGCGGATTTGCTCTTGAAGTTGCTGGATTTGCTGATCAAGACCTTGCGAAGCCCCCTGAGAACCTCCCGAATTGCCGACGCCAATTGAAGGTGCTGCGCCAATACCATTCATAAAACTCGTACTCCAGATTGATGAAATAAAGTGCGCTGATCAGCCAGGCCAATCAGTACCTCATCTGTGGCGTACGAATGAAGATGGTTCCAATCTGTAAAGGCTCGAAAGCCCTTGAGCAACTAAGCTGCACACCGGATGGTTTTTGGGCTCACTGTTGCAACTGCGGGGTTTCCTGCCCCATGCAACGCACGGCCTGCTTCTTGTTATTGACCAGCACGCCGCTCAAGCCTTTCTGTTCGGTATCAAACATCACCAACACGCCGTCAACGCACTGCGCCACTTGCGCAGCCGGGGTCAGGGAGATCTTGTAATCCTCGCCCGGCACTGTCTTGAGCATGGTGAAGTCGCTGAGCAGCAACGCATCTTCGGGCTTGGCGAAGTGCAGGTAGCCGTAGTACCACAGGCAGCCTACGGTGCCGATGATGGTGCCGATGCCGGTGAGAATCAGCGGGATCATATTGCGTTCTTCGCTCATTGCGGGCTCTCTGATGAATCAACTTTAGGAACAGGGTAATTCGGGATTTCTCCCAGGCGGCGCAAGCCGTTGAAGTGCTGCGGGTCGTCCAGATAACGCAGCATGACGGTTTGCCAGGTTTTGTCGGCAAAGGTCTGCACATGGCCGCCACGGGTCAGTTGCAACACCCTGGGCGGGGGGGCGGCCTGATACAAGCGGATGCCATTGGACACCGGCACGATAGGGTCATCCAGGCTGTGGAACAGCAACTTGGGCACGCCGGTCAGCCCTGGCATGGCCTTGATCGCACTATCGCCGTCAGGCACCAGCCATGACAGCGGCACCTGCAACGGCCAGGTTAACCAGGAAGTGCTCAAGGCGAATTGTCCTACGTCACGATAACTGGCGGGTACGCCGTCCAATACCAGCGCCTTGAGTTGGGATTGGCGCTCCGGGTGGGCTGCCAGGTAATGCACTGCCAGTGCACCACCCAGGCTTTGGCCGAGGATAATCAGCGGTTGACCCTGGGTTTCAGGCGCCTTGTCGATCCAGCTGAAAGCGGCGTCGATATCCTGGTAGATCGCCGGCAACGATGGCTTGCCTTCCGAAAGCCCATAGCCACGATAGTCCAGCAACAGCACTTGATAGCCCTGTTCCGGCAACCACCAACTGCCCCCCAGGTGCCAGGCGAGGTTACCGCCATTGCCGTGCAAATGCAGGACGGTGCCCTTGAGCGGTACACCGGGTTTGGCCGGTAGCCACCAGGCATGCAGTTTCACGCCATCTGCGGTGGTGAGCGTGACGTCGCGGTATGGAAGATGGGCTTTTTCCGGCGTGAAGGGCAGGCCGGGCTCGGGGTAGAACAGCAAGGAGCTGCAGCCGTTCAGTGTGAGTAGCAGGCATAAAATGCCGAGGATTCTCATCCGTTGAAGCCTCGCGAAAGTTCTGAAGACACGTGCAGATCAAATGTGGGAGCTGGCTTGCCTGCTCCCACATTTTGATCCGGTTTCGTCAGTTAAAGGATATTGGAGTAATCCGCCTCGATCCGGTCCAGGCTCAAGTGGTTAAGGAAGTTGGAGAAGCACATCCAGGCCGCCAGCGCGTTCATGTCGCGGAACTGCTCCGGCAGGTACTTGGGCGGCACCACCAGGCCTTCGTCGACCAACTGGCGCAGGGTACGCATGTCTTCAAGGGTGGTCTTGCCGCAGAACAGCAGCGGCACTTGCTCCAGCTTGCCTTTACGTACAGCGAGCTGGATGTAGTTGTAGACCATGATAAAGCCCTTGAGGTAGGACAAATCCTTGGTAAATGGCAGACCGGTGGGCACCGAACCACGGAATACCCGGCTGGCATTCCCATAGCTTTCGGCCATTTCAAAGCCTTGCTCGCGGAAGAACTCAAACACCTGCAGGAAGTCCGCCCCCTCCTCCACCATATGGATGGCACGTGTCCGGTTGGTAAGTTTGCGCAGGCGGCTGGGGTAGGAGGCAAACGTGATGATTTCCATCAGGATCGCCAGGCCTTCCTGGGTGACGGTGGACGACGGCGGGCCTTTGGACAGGAACGTGCAGATCGGCTGGTTCTGGCCGTTGAGGGTGGTGCCCACATGCACCAGGCCTTCATGCACCTCCAAAGCGCGCACGTCGCGGTCGTTGAACATCGCGTCGGCGCGGATCTTGATGTAGTCAGCGCCCGCCGCTGCGTCGGCGACAATGCCATCGGACTCGAATACGCGGATGGTCTCCTCCGCTTCGCCAAACACTTTGTTCAGACGGGTTTGTAGCAGGCTGACCGCATCTTTGGCGGTGAGGGTCTTGGCTTCGTCCTTGAGGTCACCCCGGCCATCAATGTTGTTCAGGTAATCGGAGAGCATCAGACCAAGGTCGGCCAGGGTCGGGTCGCCAGCGTGGAACGCATCGGAGGCGGCGCCGTACAGCTCTTGGGAAATAAGACCGAAGTCCTCGGTGCCGCGCGCTTCAAGCATGCGCACCACCATGCGGTATTCGCGGCACATGCGCCGCATGATCTGCCCCACCGGGCTGAATTGTCCAAGGCGACGGGTGATGTCGCGCTCGATGTTCTGGAATTCCAGCTTCACCGCGCTGGAGTCGAACGACAGCGGTCGGTTCAGGTAGTAATCACGGTCTACGGCAGGCATCGCCTTGCCCTTGGCCTTGAGAAATCCCTGGCGAATGTTTTCGTCCCATTTCACCGCATCGAGAACGCGGATCGGTGTTTGCGCCAGCACAATGCGATCGGACAAGGTGCGTATCGTCTGCTGGTAATCGTCCACCCGGTGCTTCCTCTTTAAACGTTATTGGCCCACGCGCAGGTAGCGCACGGCTTCAGCAGCAAGCCCAGCTCCCCCCAAAGCAGATTGCGCACAGGGCTAGACCGAGGCCAATACCAGGTGCATGTAACGCTTGAGAATTTCAAGCATCTCGTCACCGGTCAGAGGCTCTGCGCCGCCCAACAGGCCCTGATATTCCATCCGACTGATGATAGCCGTCAACACCTTGGCATCCTGCTGCGGCTCACGGGAGCCCAATACCTGGAAAAACTGCCCGGTACCCTGCAACAGGATCTGTTGATGGGAGCGTACCAGTTCGGCCAGCCGCGGGTTCAATAGGGCTTCCTGGCGAAAAGCCTGCTCAGCCATGAGGTATTCGCGCCGGTTGGTCAGCTGGCGCAGTACATAGTCTGCGGTCAGGCGCGCGATATCATCGGCCAGTTGCGAGCGCGACTCCGGACTGCCATCGCCATAGGCGACCATCTCGCGCAACAGGCCTTCGTTGCGCACCCACAGTTTGCCCATGAAAGCGGCGCTGCGTTCCACGTACTGGGCGAAGGTATCGGTGAGCAGGTCGTCGATGTCTTTGAAGTAATAGGTGGTGGCCGACAGCGGCACCCCCGCCTCTGCCGCCACTGCCCGGTGACGTACGGCCCGCACGCCATCGCGCACGACGATACGCATGGCCGCATCGAGAATGTCTTGCCGGCGTTGCTCGCTGCCCCGTCGGCTGGCCTTGCGGCCCTGGTACTGAACGCTTTCAGCCACGGCAGCAGCAATGCCGGCGGCACCTTCTTGAGCTATTACGCGGTTCACCACACTTCTTCCTTTAGAGGTGACGCGGAGCGTCACAGGGTGCATTCCCACGCGGAGCGTGGGAATGATCACTGACGAGCACCACTTGAACAGGCCACATAAAAAAGCCGCCTTATAAAAGGCGGCTTCGGATTTCGCTACGGTTACGCTTGCGGCCGCATGTGCGGGAACAGGATCACGTCGCGGATCGACGGCGAGTTGGTCAACAACATCACCAGACGGTCAATGCCGATACCCTCACCGGCAGTCGGCGGCATGCCGTACTCCAGGGCCCGAACGAAGTCGGCATCGTAGTGCATGGCTTCGTCATCACCGGCGTCCTTGTCGGCCACCTGGGCCATGAAACGCTCGGCCTGGTCTTCCGCGTCGTTAAGCTCGGAGTAGGCGTTGGCGATTTCGCGGCCACCGATGAACAGCTCGAAACGGTCGGTGACGTTGGGGTTGTCGTCGTTGCGACGGGCCAGCGGCGACACTTCGAACGGGTACTGGGTAATGAAGTGCGGCTGCTCCAGCTTGTGCTCCACCAGTTCTTCGAAAATCATCACCTGCAGCTTGCCGAGGCCTTCGAAGCCCAGCACCTTGGCGCCGGCTTTCTTGGCAATGGCACGGGCCTTGTCGATGTCGTTGAGGTCGTCAGCGGTCAGCTCGGGGTTGTACTTGAGGATCGAGTCGAACACCGACAGGCGCACGAATGGCTCGCCGAAGTGGAACACCTTGTCGCCGTACGGCACGTCAGTGCTGCCCAGCACCAGCTGTGCCAGCTCGCGGAACAGTTCTTCGGTCAGGTCCATGTTGTCTTCGTAGTCGGCGTAGGCCTGGTAGAACTCCAACATGGTGAATTCAGGGTTGTGACGGGTCGAGACGCCTTCGTTACGGAAGTTGCGGTTGATCTCGAACACCTTTTCAAAGCCGCCCACCACCAAGCGCTTGAGGTACAGCTCCGGCGCGATACGCAGGAACATTTCCATGTCCAGCGCGTTGTGGTGGGTTTCGAACGGTTTGGCTGCGGCACCACCCGGGATGGTCTGCAGCATCGGGGTTTCCACTTCCAGGAAGTCACGCTGCATCAGGAAGCTGCGGATGTGAGCAATGACTTGCGAGCGTACGCGGAAGGTCTGGCGCACGTCTTCGTTGACGATCAGGTCAACGTAGCGCTGGCGATAGCGCTGTTCGGTGTCGGTCAGGCCGTGGTGTTTGTCTGGCAGCGGGCGCAGGGACTTGGTCAGCAGGCGCACATTGGTCATCTCGACGTACAGGTCGCCCTTGCCGGAACGGGCCAGGGTGCCTTCGGCTGCGATGATGTCGCCCATGTCCCAGGTTTTCACCGAGGCCAGGGTTTCTTCGGACAGGGTCTTGCGGTTGACGTAGACCTGGATGCGACCGGTCATGTCCTGGATCACCATGAACGAGCCACGGTTGAGCATGATGCGACCTGCCACCTTGACCGGGATCGCAGCCTCTGCCAGTTCTTCCTTGGTCTTGTCCGCGTATTGCTTCTGCAAGGCATCGCAGTAGTTGTCGCGACGGAAGTCGTTGGGGAAGGCGTTACCCTTGGCGCGCTCGGCAGCAAGCTTTTCCTTGCGCAGGGCGATCAGGGAGTTTTCTTCCTGTTGCAGGGCTTGCGGGTCGAGTTGTTGGTCGCTCATGTCTTTAAATATTCCATCAGGTTCGTTGCCCCCAGCCTTCGGCGGGGGATCGCGGGCAAGCCCGCTCCCACAGAGGGTATTAGAGGCCGGATTTCAGGCTGGCTTCCAGGTATTCGTCGATATCGCCGTCGAGTACCTTGTCGCAGTCGCTGCGTTCGATGTTAGTGCGCAGATCCTTGATCCGCGAGGCATCGAGCACGTACGAACGGATCTGATGGCCCCAGCCGATATCCGACTTGGTGTCTTCCAGCGCCTGGGAAGCGGCGTTGCGCTTCTGCATTTCCTGCTCGTACAACTTGGCCCGCAGCATTTTCATGGCGGTGTCCTTGTTGGCGTGCTGGGAACGTTCGTTCTGGCAGCTGACCACGGTGTTGGTCGGTACGTGGGTAATACGTACGGCCGAGTCGGTGGTGTTTACGTGCTGGCCACCGGCGCCGGAGGAACGGTAGGTGTCGATCCGCAGGTCGGCCGGGTTGATCTCGATTTCCACTTTGTCGTCGATCTCTGGCGAGACGAACACCGCAGAGAATGAGGTGTGGCGACGATTGCCGGAGTCGAACGGGCTCTTGCGCACCAGGCGGTGCACGCCGATCTCGGTGCGCAGCCAGCCAAAGGCATATTCGCCCTTGATGTGCACGGTCGCGCCCTTGATACCGGCCACTTCACCGGCGGACAGTTCCATGATGGTCGCGTCGAAACCGCGTTTGTCGGCCCAGCGCAGGTACATGCGCAGCAGGATGTTGGCCCAGTCCTGGGCCTCGGTGCCACCGGAACCGGCCTGGATATCCAGATAGGCGTTGTTCGGGTCCATTTCATGGCTGAACATGCGGCGGAATTCAAGCTTGGCGAGGTTTTCCTCGAGACGGGCCAGCTCGGCGACGACATCGCCCACTGCGCCTTCGTCGTTTTCTTCGACGGCCATGTCCAGCAGGTCGCGGCAATCACCCAGGCCGGTGTTCAGTTCGTCGAGGGTATCGACGATCTGTGCCAGCGCAGCGCGCTCGCGCCCCAGTTCCTGGGCGTACTCAGGTTTGTTCCAGACACTCGGATCTTCAAGCTCGCGATTGACCTCGGTCAGACGCTCATGCTTTTGATCGTAGTCAAAGATACCCCCGAATAGTTTCGGAGCGCTCGGACAGGTCCTTGATGGTGTTAAGGATCGGGTTGATTTCCATGGCGGGCAGCACTCGTTGGCGAACTTTTGAAAGCCGGCGAGTATAACGGCAAACGGCTGCGAACGGCAGTCCGCTTGGCCGAAAAGGCGGTGGTTTGTACAGGATCCATAGCCAGATAGCGATCAAATGTGGGAGCTGGCTTACCTGCTCCCACAGAGGCGCCCGGCGCTTGGGATTATTCGATGCCCACCTGATTACGCCCATTATTCTTGGCCGTGTATAACCCCTTGTCCGCCGCCATGATCAACTGCCGACAATCGGTACCCTGGACAGGCGTCAACGTCGACAGCCCAATACTGATGGTCAGGCTGGCACCTTCAGCCGGGGCGATGTGCGGGATTTTCAACGCCGCTACCGCCATGCGCAGCTTTTCCGCGACCAGGCGTGCGCCGCCCGGTGAGGTGTTGGGCAGGACAAGCGCGAACTCCTCGCCGCCGTAGCGCGCCGGCAAATCCGAAGGGCGGCTGCTGGCTTCACGGATGGTGTTGGCGACTTTGCGCAAGGCTTCGTCGCCCTCGACGTGGCCGAAGCTGTCGTTGAAGGTCTTGAAGAAATCCACGTCGATCATCAGCAGCGACAGTTGGGTCTGGTCGCGCATGGCGCGGCGCCATTCCAACTCCAGGTATTCGTCGAAGTGGCGGCGGTTGGACAGCCCGGTCAGGCCATCGGAGTTCATCAGGCGTTGCAGCACCAGGTTGGTGTCCAGCAACTGTTGCTGGCTGACGCGCAACGCGCGGTAGGCCGCGTCGCGCTGCAACAGGGTCATGTAGGAGCGCGAGTGGTAGCGGATGCGCGCCACCAACTCGATGTTGTCCGGCAGCTTGACCAGGTAATCGTTGGCCCCGGCCGCAAAGGCCGCGCTCTTGATCAGCGGGTCTTCTTTGGTGGACAGCACGATGATCGGGATATTCGCGGTGGCCGGGTGATTGCGGTATTCGCGCACCAGAGTGAGGCCGTCCAGGCCCGGCATCACCAGGTCCTGCAAGATCACCGTGGGCTTGATGCGGATCGCCTGGGCAATCGCCTGGTGCGGGTCGGCACAAAAGTGGAAGTCGATGTTTTCTTCATGGGCCAGGCCACGTCGCACGGCTTCACCGATCATGGCCTGGTCGTCGACCAGCAACACCATGGCGGCGTTTTCGTCGGTCTTGAAGTCGTCGAGCTGTAAATCATTCATGTGCAGTCACCTGAATTACTACCTGCAAGCCAGCACGGCGGGAGATTTTTGTTCATTTTGCAAAGACCTCCAGCAATCGGGGCGCAATTCTATCCAGTGGGCGAATTTCAACAGCAGCATCAATCGCCGCCGCCGCTTTGGGCATGCCATACACCGCCGAACTCTGTTGGTCCTGGGCGATGGTCAAATATCCTTGTTCCCGCATCAGCTTGAGGCCCTGGGCGCCGTCGCGCCCCATGCCCGTGAGCAAGACGCCGACGGCGTCACCGTTCCAGTGGCTGGCGACGCTTTCGAAAAACACGTCGATCGACGGCCGGTAAATCTCGTTCACCGGCTCTGCGGTATAGGCTAGCGTGCCATTTTTCAACAAGCGAATATGGTGGTTGGTGCCGGCCAGCAATACCACGCCGGGTTGAGGCGGCTCGCCTTCACAGGCCAGGCGCACCGGCAGGCCGGAAGCGCTGCTCAGCCACTCGGCCATGCCAGCGGCAAACACCTGGTCCACATGCTGCACTAGCACGATGGCGGCAGGGAAATCCCGGGGCAACCCCTTGAGCAGAACTTCCAGGGCCGCCGGCCCACCGGCCGAAGAACCAATCGCCACCAGCCGTTGACGCTTGCCGGTGACCCGCTGCGGCGGGGTTTCGGCACGCACCCGCGTGCCGCGCTGGCCGATCAGCCAGCCAATATTGAGGATCTTGCGCAACAGGGGCGCCGCCGCATCCTTGGGGTTGCCCACGCCCAGTGCCGGGGTGTCCACCACATCCAGGGCGCCGTGGCCCATGGCTTCGAATACACGGCTGACGTTGGCCTGGCGGTCAACGGTGACGATCACGATCGGGCATGGCGTGTCGGCCATGATCTGGCGGGTAGCTTCCACGCCGTCCATCACCGGCATGATCAAGTCCATCAGGATCAGGTCCGGGGTCAGCTCGGCGCAACGCTGCACCGCTTCCAGGCCATTGCTGGCTACCCACACCACCTCGTGGGCGGGCTCGTAACTCAAGGCACGGCGCAATGCCTCTACGGCCAGGGGCATGTCATTGACGATCGCAATCCTCATGCCCGGGCGCCTCCAATCAGTTCAACCACGGCGTCGAGCAAGGCGTCGTCATGGAAACTGGCTTTGGCTAGATAATAGTCGGCCCCGGCGTCGAGGCCACGGCGGCGGTCTTCTTCACGATCCTTGTAGGAAACCACCATCACCGGCAATGATTGCAGGCGACTGTCACGGCGCAAAAGTGTGACCAATTCAATACCGTCCATGCGAGGCATATCAATATCCGTGATAAGCAGGTCGAAGTCCTCGGAGCGCAATGCGTTCCAGCCATCCATGCCATCGACCGCCACGGCAACTTCATAACCCCGGTTGAGTAACAATTTGCGTTGCAGCTCGCGCACCGTCAGTGAGTCGTCCACCACCAGCACGCGCTTGCGCGGCGCTTCGGTGGCCTGCTGGTTGCGCCGGGCGATGCGCTCCAGGCGGCCGGTATTGAGCAGCTTGTCCACTGAACGCAGCATGTCTTCGACATCGACGATCAACACCACCGAGCCGTCATCGAGCAAGGCCCCGGCAGAAATGTCCTGGACCTTGCCCAGGCGATCATCCAGCGGCAACACCACCAACGTGCGCTCGCCGATAAAGCGCTCCACGGCAATCCCGTACACGGCATCGCGTTCGCGGATCACCACCACTTTCAAGGTATCTGAAGGGGTCTGCCCCGGCGGGCGCTGCAGCAACTGACTGGCGGCAACCAGGCCGACGTGTCGGCCTTCATGCCAGAAGTGCTGGCGGCCTTCCAACTGCACGATGTCGTCGGGGGCCAGGTCGCACATGCGTTCGATATGCGCCAGGGGAAACGCATAGGCTTCTTCGCCGACTTCCACCACCAGGCTGCGCACCACCGACAGGGTCAGCGGCACCTCAAGATGGAAGCGACTGCCCTGCCCCGCCGTCTGTTCCAGCACCACTGCGCCGCGCAACTGGCGAACCATATGCTGCACCGCGTCCAGGCCCACACCGCGCCCGGACACTTCGGTGACTTTGTCCCGCAGGCTGAACCCCGGCAGAAACAGGAAGGTCAGTAGCTCCTCTTCGCTCAGGCGCAGAGCCGTTTCCACCGGAGACAAATTCCGGTCGACAATAGTGCCGCGCAGGCGCTCGAGGTCGACACCGTTGCCGTCATCGCTCAATTCCAGCACCAGCAACCCGGCCTGATGGGACGCGCGCAGGCGAATCAAGCCCTCCGCCGGCTTGCCCGCCAGCACGCGCTGCTCAGGGGTTTCGATGCCGTGGTCGACGGCATTGCGCAATAAATGGGTGAGCGGCGCTTCGAGTTTTTCCAGCACGTCACGGTCGACCTGGGTCTTTTCGCCTTCAATCTCCAGGCGCACTTGCTTGCCCAGGCTGCGACCGAGGTCACGCACCATACGCACCTGCCCGGCCAGCACATCGGCAAACGGCCGCATGCGGCAGGCCAATGCGGTGTCGTAGAGCACCTGGGCGCGCTGGCCGGCCTGCCAGCCGAACTCATCCAGCTCGGCGTTTTTTTCCGCCAGCAGGGCCTGGGCTTCACTCAGCAGGCGACGGGTATCGGCCAGGGCTTCCTGGGCTTCCAGGTTCAGATCCAGGGATTTTAACTGGCCATCCAGGGCATCCAGTGCACGCAAGCTGTTGCTCTGAATGCGCTTGAGGCGTTGCAGGCTGGCCAGGTACGGCTTGAGCCGCTGGGTTTCCACCAGGGATTTGCTGGACAAGTCCAACAGGCTGTTCAAGCGCTCGGCCGTCACCCGCAGCACGCGCTCGCCGCCTTCAGTCATGCGTTTGCTCTGGCGCGGCGCTTCACTGCTGACCGGCGCGGGCTCCAGCTCGGGCTCCAGCAGCAATGCGTCAACCCGCGGCGCGGGGATGGGCTCGGGATTTGGCACGGGCGTGGCAATCGGCTGCGAGGGATCGAGCAAGCGCTCCATCAGCGCTACGTACGCCTCGATATCCGCCGGCCCCACGTCATTGCCCGGCGTGGCGATTCGCATCAGCAGGTCGGTGCCTTGCAGCAACGCGTCGATATGTTCAGGTTGCAGGTACAGGCGGCCTTCCTGGGCACTGACCAGGCAGTCTTCCATGACGTGGGCCACGCTGACCCCGGCATCCACGCCGACAATCCGCGCCGCCCCTTTAAGTGAATGCGCGGCGCGCATGCAGGCTTCGAGCTGGTCGGCCTGGGTCGGGTTGCGTTCCAGCGCCAGCAGGCCCGCGCTCAACACCTGGGTCTGCGCATCGGCTTCCAGGCTGAACAGTTCCAACAGCGAGGCATCGCGCATCTGGTCGGGGGTCATGCGAGGCTCCGGGTCACGGCGGACAACAATTGCGCTTCGTCCAGCCAGCGCAGACTGCGGCCTTTCCACTGCAACACGCCTTGGGTGTAGCGTGCGCTGGCCTGGGTGCCGGACACCGACGCAGCCTTCAAGGTGCGCTCATCGATGGCGTGGATGCCGTCTACTTCATCTACCGGTACGACGACCGGGCCGTCCTGGGCAGCGATGATCAGCATGCGCGGCATGATCCGCCCGCCGCTGGCGCCGGCACTGGTGCTGTCCAGGCCCAGCAGTTCCACCAACGACAGGCACGCCACCAGCGCCCCGCGTACGTTGGCCACGCCCAGCAGCGCTCGGGAGCGCTGGTGCGGCAGCGAGTGGATCGGCTGCAACGGCGCCACTTCCACCAGGCAGCGGGTGGCGATACCGAGCCATTCTTCGCCGAGGCGGAACATCAACAGCGAACGGGTGACCACATCGCTATCCGCTTCGGCAGCTGCCTGCGCGTGATGGTCGTCTTGTTGCAGTGCGTAGCGGTCGAGCAGGCGTGTGGCGGCGGCGGAATACACCAAGCAATTGCGGCAGTGGATATGCTCGGCCAACAGCGGGCAGGACTTGTCGCCATGAATACCGATGCGGTTCCAACAGTCGTCAATGGCTTGGGTATCGGTCAGCGTCAGGTCCAGGCCTGCGGTGTCGAGCGCGTCAGGGCTACTCATCGTTTGGTCTCACTGTCAGCTCGCTCGCTACGGGCGGCGCGTGCCTGAAGACGACGCGCGCCGACACTGTCACCCTGGGACTCGAGCAACGCGGCCAGGTGCATCAGGGCCTGGGGATGCTGCGGTTCCAGATACAGAGCTTTTCGGTAATACCCTTGGGCCTCCAGGGCACTGCCAGCCACATCGCTGAGCAGCCCCAACCAGTAAAACACCTGGGCGGCCGGCGGGTGACTGCTCAAATACCGCTCGCAGGCCGCTCGGGCCTCGGCACTTTTGCCCTCGTTGGCCAGGGTTGCGATCTGGCTGAGCAGATCCCCGGCATCGGTTGGCACCACGTTGACCGGTGGCACGCTGGGGCTGACGGTGCTGAACGGTCGCGGCTTGAGCGGTATCGGCGCCGCCCTGCGCTGCGGTAGCGGCGCGGGCGTCGGTTTGATCACAGGTGCAGCCGGCGCGGCCGGTTCTACATGCCGACTGAAGGCAAAGGACTGCGGCACGCCGATGGAGCGCATGCCGTGGCGCCCCAGCAGGCTGCCCTCGGCCGGGCCGATAAACAGCACGCCGTCCACGTGAGTCAATGCCTTGAGCACATCAAAGACCTGTTTCTGGGTCGGCTGGTCGAAGTAGATCAGCAAGTTGCGGCAGAACACAAAATCGTAGGTCGGCTCGTTCGCCAGCAGTGCCGGGTCCAGCAAGTTGCCGACTTGCAGGCGCACTTGTTCACGCACCCGGTCGGCGATGCGGTAAACGCCTACGTCTTCAGTGAAGTGGCGGTCGCGAAATTCAAGATCGGCGCCGCGAAACGAGTTCTTGCCGTACACGCCCCGCCGCGCGCGCTCCACCGACAGCGGGCTGACGTCCATGCCTTGCACTTTGAACTGGTGGGGCGCCAACCCCGCATCGAGCAAGGCCATGGCAATCGAATAGGGCTCTTCGCCGGTCGAACACGGCAGACTGAGAATACGCAGGGCGCGCATCTGGTTGATCTCGGCCAAGCGTGCCTGGGCCAGGCGAGCCAGGGTTGCAAAGGATTCGGGATAGCGGAAAAACCAGGTTTCGGGGACGATCACCGCTTCGATCAGCGCCTGCTGCTCGTCATGGGAGGTTTGCAGGTGTTGCCAGTAAGCCTCCGCCGACGGCGACTGGGACGACTGGCAGCGCTGGCGCACCGCGCGCTCGATGATCGCCTCGCCCACCGAAGCGACGTCCAGGCCGATGCGTTCTTTCAAGAACGCGAAAAACCGCGGGTCATTGCTCATAGGCTCAACTCGGCGGAAAACAGCAAGGCACGCACTGGCGCGGTCAACAGATCGGCGACGCCAATCCACTGCATCAAGCCCTGTGCGTCCTCGCGCACCGGCCCCAGGTATGGCGCCTGCTGATTGTCCAGGCCATAGGGCTGAAATTCGGCGGGGTCGCAACGCAGGGTGTCGGTGGCCTGTTCCAGGATCAGCCCTAGCCAACGCGCCTCACTCCAAGGCTGCGGCTGATAATTGACCAACACCAGGCGCGTACTGGTACGCGCCTGGGCCGAAGTGCCGAACGTCAGGGCGCTCAAGTCGATGACCGGCACCAGCGCCCCACGATGGGCGAAGATACCCGCCACCCATAAGGGCGCTTGGGCGATAGGTTTAAGCGCCAGGCGCGGCAGCACCTCGGCCACTTCCGTGGCCTTGAGGGCAAAGCGTTCGTTGCCGATGCGAAACACCAGAAACAATGCCTTTTTCGCTGCCGGGACGGCACCGCGTTTAGCCGCGAGCTCACTCATCAGACTTTGAAACGCGAGACGCCGCTGCGCAGACCGACCGCAACCTGGCTCAGTTCATCAATGGCAAAGCTGGCCTGGCGCAGGGATTCGACGGTCTGGCTGCTGGCATCGCCCAATTGCACCAGCGCATGGTTGATCTGCTCGGCGCCGGTGGCCTGGGCCTGCATGCCTTCGTTGACCATCAACACCCGCGGCGCCAGGGCCTGTACCTGATGGATGATCTGCGACAGTTGCTCGCCCACTTGCTGCACCTCCGACATGCCACGGCGCACCTCCTCGGAGAATTTGTCCATGCCCATCACCCCTGCCGACACCGCCGACTGGATCTCACGCACCATCTGCTCGATGTCGTAGGTCGCCACAGCGGTCTGGTCGGCCAGGCGGCGCACTTCGGTGGCAACCACGGCAAAGCCGCGCCCGTACTCACCGGCTTTCTCAGCCTCGATGGCCGCATTCAGGGACAACAGGTTGGTCTGGTCGGCCACCTTGACGATGGTGACTACCACCTGGTTGATGTTGCCGGCCTTCTCATTGAGGATCGCCAGCTTGGCGTTGACCAGGTCGGCGGCGCCCATCACCGAGTGCATGGTTTCTTCCATGCGGGCCAGGCCCTGCTGGCCGGAACCGGCAGCCACCGAGGCCTGGTCGGCGGCGGTGGACACTTCGGTCATGGTGCGGACCAAGTCCTTGGACGTGGCGGCAATCTCGCGGGAAGTGGCGCCGATTTCGGTGGTGGTGGCTGCGGTTTCTGTCGCGGTCGCCTGTTGCTGCTTGGAGGTCGCGGCAATTTCGGTGACCGAGGTGGTGACCTGCACCGATGAACGCTGCGCCTGGGACACCAGGGCAGTCAGCTCGGTCATCATGTCGTTGAAGCCGGTTTCAACCGCGTTGAATTCGTCCTTGCGCTCCAGGTTCAGGCGCTTGCTCAGGTCACCGGTGCGCATGACTTCGAGGATTTGAACGATGCGCTGCATCGGCGCCATGATCGCGCGCATCAGCAACAGGCCACACAGCGCGGCGGCGAGAATCGCCAGCAACAGCGAGACGCCCATGCTGATCTTCGCGGCCGCTACCGCATCATCGATGGCGGCGGTGGCGTTGTCGGCGACCTGCTTGTTCTCATTGATAATGTCATTGAGCTTCATGCGGCCTGCTGTCCAGGCGGGGGTCAGTTGCTCGTTGAACAACCTCAGTGCTTCGGCGGCGTTATTGCTCTGATGGGCCGCCAAAACCTGGGCGAGAATCTGGTTGTAGCTCTGGTGCAGTTTTTCGAAGGCATCGAATTCGGTGCGATCCTGGGTGATATTGATCGTCCCTGCGTAGCTGGCCATATGTTGCTCAAGCCGAGCCTCGAAAGACTTGTAGTCCTGTTTGTCGGTTTCGGAAATACCCTGGTTCTCGTGGATTCCGACCAACTCTTGGGTTTGCAGGTAGCTGTCGACCCAGGCGCTGCGAATCATCGAGCTGAAAAACACCCCGGGCACCGCATCGTCCCGCACTGAGTTTTCGCTGATTTCGATTTTCAGCAAGCGCGAATACGAGACCACGACCATCAGCAGCATGATCGCGATAATTACCGCAAAGCTCGCCAAAATCCTTTGGCGCAGGGTCCAGTTCTTCACAGTAATTCCTCGCAGGGCCATTCAAATGGAGGGGAGTATAGCTGAGCGGCTGCGCGCTTTTATCAAGGCTTTTGATGTGCAGTGCACAGAATGCAAAAGTGGGAGCGGGCTTGCTCGCGGATGCGGTGAGTCAGCCAGAAATAGAGTGACTGGTCTACCGCATTCGCGAGCAACCCCGCTCCCACATTTTTGATTGGCGTGCGGCCTTGTTTATGCGTTAAGCCGCACTTGTTTTTCCAACTCAAGCTTCAAGCCGGGCTCAAGTTTCAGTTGGCGGGCCAGTTCGTCCAGGTAGGCTTTTTCCATGAAGTTTTCTTCGTCCACCAGCATCACGCTGGCGATGTACATTTCGGCGGCCATTTCCGGGGTGCTGGCGGCGCGGGCGACGTCGGTGGGGTCCAGGGGCTTGTTGAGTTCGGCGTGCAGCCAGTGTTGCAACTCCTGGTCGTTATCCAGCTTGGTAAACTCGCCTTCGATCAAGGCACGCTCGCGCTCATCCACATGGCCGTCAGCCTTGGCCGCGGCCACCAATGCCTTGAGAATGCCTTGGCTGTGTTGTTCGACCTGGGCCGCTGGCAGGCGGTCGATGGTTTGCGGCTCGCCTTGGGGCGCGCTGGCCTGCTGGGACTGCCAGTTGCCGTAAGCCTTGTAGGCAATCACACCCAGTGCGGCCAGGCCGCCGTAGGTGAGCGCTTTGCCACCGAATTTACGCGCCTTCTTGTTGCCCAGCAGCAAGCCCATGGCTCCCGCCGCCAGGGCCCCGCCGCCTGCACCGCTGAGCAAGCCGCCGAGGGCGCCCTTGTCATTCGACTTAGGCTGCCCACCCGCCTTGTTTTGCAACATATCCTGGCCAGACTTAAGCAGTTGATCGAGCAATCCACGGGTATTCATTCGTAGCCTCCAGACACTTGGGTTCGTAGGACCAATAGGCCTTCAGCGTAAAACTAAGTGCCAAAAAGCCGCGATCTAGAGTGCTTCCAGATGTAACGTTCTACTGCGATGCTGGAAATGTCTTGTTGCATATGCAACGCCATCATCCCGCCATCAATCAATTTTCCTTGTTCATCGAACCGCTTAAGCTATCCGGCGTCTGTTTGTTGTCCGTTGCGTTTGGCCGAAGGCATGTCCGAACCGTTATTTCTGATCCGCTACGTGCCAGGAACGGCGCGGGATTTGCTCACGACAGGTTGTCTCTATGCACCGCAGGAATTTGCTCAAAGCATCCATGGCCATTGCGGCTTACACCGGTTTGTCGGCCAGTGGCCTGCTGGCCGCGCAGGCCTGGGCCGGGAATCGGGCTGCCGATGGCAAGGCCGTGGCGTTCGATTTCGAATCGCTCAAGGCCCAGGCCAAGCAATTGGCCACCCGTGGCTACCAGGACACTAAGCAGGTGCTGCCGCCGACCCTGGCTACCATGACCCCGCAGAATTTCAACGCCATCGGCTATGACCGTAACCATTCGCTGTGGAAAGAGTTGAACGGCCAACTGGACGTGCAGTTCTTCCACGTCGGCATGGGCTTCAAGACGCCGGTGCGCATGCACAGCGTCGACCCCAAGACCCGTGAAGCCCGCGAAGTGCATTTTCGCCCGTCGTTGTTCAACTATGAAAAAACCACGGTGGACACCCAGCAATTGACCGGCGACCTGGGTTTCTCCGGTTTCAAGCTGTTCAAGGCACCGGAGCTGGACCGCCATGACGTGCTGTCGTTTCTGGGCGCCAGCTACTTCCGTGCGGTGGATTCCACCGGCCAGTACGGCCTCTCGGCGCGTGGCCTGGCGATTGATACCTACGCGAAAAAACGCGAGGAGTTCCCCGATTTCACGCAGTTCTGGTTCGAAACTCCGGACAAGGACGCCACGCGCTTTGTGGTCTACGCCCTGCTCGACTCGCCAAGCGCCACCGGTGCCTACCGCTTCGACATCGACTGCCAGGCCAACCAAGTGGTGATGGCGATCGACGCGCACATCAATGCGCGCACCGCCATCGAGCAACTGGGCATCGCGCCCATGACCAGTATGTTCAGCTGCGGCACCCATGAGCGCCGCATGTGCGACACCATCCACCCGCAAATCCACGACTCGGACCGCCTGGCCATGTGGCGCGGCAACGGCGAGTGGATCTGCCGCCCCCTGAACAACCCGGCCAAGTTGCAATTCAACGCGTTCGCCGACACCAACCCCAAAGGCTTCGGCCTGGTGCAGACCGACCATGAGTTCGCCAGCTACCAGGACACCGTCGACTGGTACAGCAAACGCCCAAGCCTGTGGGTTGAACCGACCACGGCCTGGGGCGAAGGCTCCATCGACTTGCTGGAAATCCCCACCACTGGCGAAACCCTGGACAATATCGTGGCCTTCTGGACCCCGAAAAAGCCTGTGGCCGCCGGTGATTCGCTCAACTACGGCTACAAGCTGTACTGGAGCGCACTGCCGCCAGTGAGCACGCCGCTGGCACAGGTCGATGCGACCCGTTCCGGCATGGGCGGCTTTACCGAAGGCTGGGCACCCGGCGAGCATTATCCGAAGGTATGGGCGCGGCGTTTCGCCGTGGACTTCAAGGGCGGCGGCCTGGATCGCCTGCCAGCGGGCACCGGCATCGAGCCCGTGGTGACCTGTTCCCATGGTGAGGTGAAGGACTTCAGTGTGCTGGTGCTGGACAACATCAAGGGCTACCGCATCCTGTTCGACTGGTACCCCACCAGCGACAGCGTGGAACCCGTCGAATTGCGCCTGTTTATACGAACCCAGGACCGCACCCTCAGTGAAACCTGGCTGTATCAGTACTTCCCACCTGCCCCAGAGCAACGCAAATACACCTGATGCCACACTGCACGATCATTCCCACGCAATAACGTGGGAATGATCGGATTTGGCTCAGAATCGCGACACGCTTTTCATCGCGCCAATCAGATAGCGCATCGCCACCTGATCGCTCTCGGTCAGCGCCCGGTATTGCACCAGCAACTCCATCTCATCTGAACTCAACCTTCGACCCCGCAAGGACATCCGGCGACTCAGAAAAGACGCCACCGCACCCGCTACGCCATAGGACTTGGCCATGGACCGCTACTCCTGATATCAGTCAAACACTCCTGGTGCCCATTTCCCAACTCCCGGGAAGCGCAACGGCTTCGCGGACCAACCGCCTGTCTCCCTGGGCCAGGAGTCGGGCTTACCCTTAGCGTAGAAACTATCTCACCATTCGTGGGATTTTTTTAGAGTATTAACTTAAAAAAATAACGTCGGTAATAAAAGCCTACAGCCATTACTCACGCAGGGGTCGATACAGGTGGATGTCTAGCGGTTCTTGCGCATAAAGCTCAGCGTGGGGTTGCTGCAACAAATGGCAACCATGGCGCAGGTAAAAGTCCACGGTGTTACGCGACTCCGTCGCCGAGATATAGAGCGCTTGGACCTCCACTTGCCGGCCGTGCTCGCAAGCCAGCGCCAACAACCGACCGCCCAGGCCAGTACCGCGGGCACTATGGCTGACATGCAGGAATTTCAACTGCCGCATCAGCAAGCCCTGGTGATGGAAGGACCGATTGTCCACCACCACTGCGGCGACCAGCACCGGGCCGTCGAATACGCCCCACAACCACCCGCCGCGCTGGAGGCAGGCATGCAGCGCCACCGCATCCTGTTCAGCCTCGCCTTCAGGCCAGCCGCGCATATCATGATGTGTGGCATACAACACCAGTTCGCCGCAGTCCATGCGATAGCACGCCGGGATCAGCTCCGTACGATCGATGGTTGCCAGCAAAGGGATATCGTCTTCGGTTAACGCGCGTTCCACCAGCATAAGCTTCTCCTGCTTAACAACCGCCAAGGATCAGCCTTCCTATAAACGCGAGCAAGAAAAAACCCACCGTGTCAGGGTGGGTCCGGTAGGGCCGTGTGCAGGATCAATCGCGCAGATCCGACTCATGAATCGGCTGGTCGCGGTGGGTGGCGCGCTGGTATTGCGCGGGCCAGATGGCCTTGCGCCCACCCAGATCATCGTCGGCATGCAAAGGCCAGTACGGGTCGCGGAGCAGTTCCCGGGCCAGGAAGATGATGTCGGCCTGGCAAGTGCGCAGGATATGCTCGGCCTGGGCCGGTTCGGTAATCATGCCAACCGTGCCGGTGGCGATGCCCGACTCCTTGCGCACTCGCTCGGCGAAGCGCGTCTGATAGCCGGGGCCGGTGGGAATCTCGGCATTGGCAGCGGTGCCGCCAGAGGACACGTCGATCAAGTCAACGCCCAAGTCTTTCAGGCGGCGCGCCAACTCCACGGTTTCATCCGGGTTCCAACCATCTTCCACCCAGTCGGTGGCCGACACGCGCACAAACAGCGGCAGCTCCTCTGGCCACACGGCACGCACGGCCCTGGTCACTTCCAGCACCAGGCGAATGCGGTTTTCGAAGGAGCCGCCATAGTGGTCCTGACGCTGGTTGCTGATCGGCGAGAGGAACTGGTGCAGCAGATACCCGTGGGCGGCGTGGATTTCCACCACCTCAAAGCCTGCGGTCAAGGCGCGCTTGGCGGCGGCGACAAAGTCAGCGATCACTTGCTGGATCTGCCCTTCGTCCAGTGGCTTGGGCTGGGTGTGATTGGGGTCGAAGGCAATCGGCGAGGGCCCCACCGGCACCCAGCCGCCCTCCTCCGGCTTGACGCTACCGTGTTTGCCGATCCATGGCCGATGGGTGCTGGCCTTGCGCCCGGCATGGGCCAGCTGGATCCCAGCCACCGCGCCCTGGGCCGCGATAAAACGGGTGATGCGCCGCAACGGTTCGATCTGGGCGTCGTTCCACAGGCCCAGGTCCTGGGCGGTGATACGGCCATCGGCGGTCACCGCCGTGGCCTCGGTAAAAATCAGCCCGGCGCCACCCACGGCCCGGCTGCCGAGATGCACCAGGTGCCAGTCATTGGCCAGGCCATCGTCGCTGGAGTATTGGCACATGGGTGAAACCGCGATGCGGTTGAGCAGGGTCAATTGGCGCAGGGTATAAGGTTCGAGCAGCTGACTCATGGCGCACCTCTTCTGGGCTTCATAGGCATTTTTGTAGGAGCGAGCTCGCTCCTACCAGCCTAGTCGACAACCATCGTTTGCACAGGGTTCAGAAGGAAAGCGGGAGCCGATTGCCGGCTCCCGGTAGGCAGCGCCTTACATCTCGACCTGGGTACCCAGCTCGATCACACGGTTGACCGGCAGTTTGAAGAACCGCAGGTTGCCGTTGGCGTTTTTCAACATGAAGGCAAACAACACTTCGCGCCAACGGGCCATGCCTTTGATGCGCGAGGCAATCACCGTTTCACGGCTGAGGAAGTAAGTGGTGCGCATCGGGCTGAAGTCCAGGTCATCCAGATGGCACAGTTTCAGCGCTTCAGGCACATCCGGCTCATCGGTGAAACCGAAGTGCAGGATCACGCGGAAGAAGCCTTCGCCGTAGGCATCCACCTCGAAGCGTCGCGCCGCTGGCACCCGTGGAATGTCTTCGTAAACCACGGTCAACAGTACCACCTGCTCATGCAGCACTTGGTTATGCAGCAGGTTATGCAATAGCGCATGGGGCACGGCGTCGGGCCGCGCGGTGAGGAACACTGCCGTACCCTGAACGCGATGGGGCGGCTGTACGCGGATGCTGCTGATGAAGATCGGCAACGGCAGGCCACCCTCGTCGAGACGGCCGACGAGCAATTGCTTGCCGCGCTTCCAGGTGGTCATCAGCACAAACAGCACGATCCCCGCCAGTACCGGGAAGGCGCCGCCCTGGAGGATCTTCGGCGCGTTGGCTGCGAAGAACAGGCCATCCACCAACAGGCAGCAGAGCAACAGCGGCACGGCCAGCACCGGTGGCCATTTCCACAGCAGCAGCATCACCGCCGACACCAGGATGGTGGTCATCAGCATGGTGCCCGTCACAGCTACGCCGTAGGCCGAGGCCAGGGCACCGGAGGATTCGAAGCCTAGGACCAGCAGGATCACACCGACCATCAACGACCAGTTCACCGCACCGATGTAGATCTGGCCCTGTTCGGCACTGGAGGTGTGCTGGATATGCATGCGCGGGATGTAACCCAACTGGATCGCCTGGCGGGTCAACGAAAACGCGCCGGAAATCACCGCCTGGGAAGCAATCACCGTGGCCATGGTGGACAAGCCCACCAACGGGACCAGGGCCCAGCTCGGCGCCAGCAGGTAGAACGGGTTGCGCGCCGCCTCCGGATCGCCCAGCAGCATCGCGCCCTGGCCAAAATAGTTGAGCACCAGCGCCGGCAGCACCAGCAGGAACCAGGCGCGGGCGATGGGTTTGCGGCCGAAGTGGCCCATGTCGGCGTACAACGCTTCAGCGCCGGTCAATGCCAGCACCACCGCGCCGAGGATCGCCACGCCAATACCGGGGTGAACCATGAAGAAGCGCACACCCCATGCCGGGTTCAGTGCATTGAGCACTTCGGGTTGCTGCAGGATGCCGTACACCCCCAGGCCGCCCAACACCAGGAACCAGGTCACCATCACCGGGCCAAACAGCTTGCCGATGCGGTCGGTGCCGTGTTTCTGGATCAGGAACAGCGCCACCAGCACCACCAGAGCAATGGGCACCACCCATTTTTCCAGGCCGTCGAACGCCAGTTCCAAGCCTTCGATGGCCGACAACACCGAAATTGCCGGGGTGATCATGCTGTCGCCGTAGAACAACGCCGCGCCACACAGGCCACACACCACCAGGAAACTGCGCAATTTCGTGTGCTTCCCGGCAGCTCGCCGGGCCAACGCGGTGAGGGCCATGATGCCGCCCTCGCCCTGGTTGTCGGCACGCAGTACGAACAGCACGTACTTGATCGACACCACCCAGATCAGCGACCAGAAGATCAGCGCAAGGATCCCCAAGACACCGTCATGGTTGACCTGCACCCCATAACCGCCGTTGAACACCTCTTTAAGGGTGTAGAGCGGGCTGGTCCCGATATCGCCATAAACCACCCCGACCGCCGCCACTAGCATGCCAATCGGCTTGGCTTTTGAATGCTCGGCACCTGCTGCCTGACTACTTGCCTGACCCATCAACCACTCCTGCCCTTTGACCTGAGGTCTTTTATAAACAGCGCTTCTAAGCTGACCCTAGCATGCGCTGTTTTACTTCTCGTAACAGACGTTTTATTGACCCAAGGGCTTTACCCGTGCGCAACGGCGCGAAGCATAGCGCAGCACTCGTCGCATTTCCCCGTTCAAGTGAACGGGATGTCGTTTTAGGCAATCAGTCATAGAGGCCACAGCAGCACTTTGGCGCCTTTTTGCCTGCATTGATCACATTTACCGCCAACCGTATATTCCTGGCCCGGCTCAGTCGTGATGCCTGGGTGGTGTGAGCAGGAGCGCCTTGGCCGGATTACCTGATCAGTCAATCGTGCACTCGCAGGGCGCGCAGTCGATATAAAAACTCAACTATCGGACTGTCTCTTTTAAGGTACACTCCTCATGTACGAAGTGAAACACGTACTGTCAATCAACGGCGTGGATATCTACCAGGCTTGGCTGGATACAGTGCAGGACACGCGTTCGAAAGCAAGAATCACCACCAGAGTGGATCGGGCGTCCCTTGGTCACTTTGGCGTTACCGAGCCAGTGGGTGATGGGGTCTTTGAGATGAAGCTCGACTTCGGCCCAGGGTTTCGCGTGTATTAGGCAGTCCAGGATCGAAAAATCATTTTCCTATTGGGCGGTGGTTCGAAGGCCAGACAGCAGAACGATATCGATCAGGCCAAGGCTCTCTGGAAATCTTACAAGGTGCAGCAAAAATGACCATTCGTACCCGCCCGCACGAAGATAGCGTTCTGGAAATGCTTCGCAACGACGAAGCATTCGCCCTCGAATATTTATCTGTCGCGCTTGAGGAAATAGATGAAGCCGGTGGCGAGGACGCTTTCCTTGTCGCTATCCGTCGAGTGGCGGAAGCCCGTGGTGGGATGC
The DNA here is from genome assembly GCF_058725345.1 of Pseudomonas sp. DW-iso17. Classification (NCBI taxonomy): domain Bacteria; kingdom Pseudomonadati; phylum Pseudomonadota; class Gammaproteobacteria; order Pseudomonadales; family Pseudomonadaceae; genus Pseudomonas; species Pseudomonas sp. DW-iso17. The sequence continues at coordinate 34,146 of NZ_JBZXEA010000013.1, forward strand.
TCAGCTTGTCGCAGAACACAGGACTCAATAGAGCAAACCTCTACAGGTCCATCGGCGTCGGCGGCGATCCTAAGCTCTCCACTTTGCTTAAAGTCCTCCAGGCGTTAGGTGTGGGTATGTCTAAAGTGGTATCGCACCGAACCGAACAAGACATCCGGGCTTAAGCGCGCGCCAGTGGCTATGGGGATGACCCGGCGCAGCACTCGTCGCATTTCCCTGCATAAAGCTGGTCAAGTGCGTTGCCCACCGATAGAATTGCGCACTTTTTGATCAGAGGCGCACCAAGCGCCCATCCGTTGCCTTGTCGTGCACGACCGGCAGCGTCATTCAATACCGAGGTTAGACATGTCCACCACCATCGCAAAAGCCAACCCCAAGGTTGGCTTTGTTTCCCTGGGTTGCCCGAAGGCGCTTGTCGACTCCGAGCGCATCCTCACGCAATTGCGTATGGAAGGCTACGACGTCGTGTCCACTTACCAGGACGCCGATGTGGTGGTGGTCAACACCTGCGGCTTCATCGACTCGGCCAAGGCCGAATCCCTGGAAGTGATCGGCGAAGCCATCAAGGAAAACGGCAAGGTCATCGTGACCGGCTGCATGGGGGTGGAAGAAGGCAATATCCGTAACGTGCACCCGAGTGTGCTGGCGGTGACCGGCCCGCAGCAGTACGAGCAGGTGGTCAACGCTGTGCACGAGGTGGTGCCGCCACGCCAGGATCACAACCCGCTGATCGACCTGGTGCCGCCTCAAGGCATCAAGCTGACCCCACGTCACTACGCGTATCTGAAGATTTCCGAAGGCTGCAACCACAGCTGCAGCTTCTGCATCATCCCGTCGATGCGCGGCAAACTGGTAAGCCGCCCGGTGGGTGATGTGCTCGACGAGGCCCAGCGTCTGGTCAAGTCTGGCGTCAAGGAACTGCTGGTGATCTCCCAGGACACCAGCGCCTACGGCGTCGATGTGAAATACCGCACCGGTTTCTGGAACGGCGCGCCGGTGAAAACCCGCATGACCGAGCTGTGCGAAGCCCTCAGCAGCCTGGGCGTGTGGGTGCGCCTGCACTATGTTTACCCTTACCCGCACGTGGACGAGTTGATCCCGTTGATGGCCGCCGGCAAGATCCTGCCGTACCTGGACATCCCGTTCCAGCACGCCAGCCCGAAAGTGCTCAAGGCGATGAAACGTCCGGCGTTTGAAGACAAGACCCTGGCACGCATCAAGAACTGGCGCGAGATCTGCCCGGAGCTGATCATCCGCTCCACCTTCATCGTCGGTTTCCCCGGCGAGACCGAGGAAGACTTCCAGTACCTGCTGGACTGGCTGACCGAAGCGCAGCTGGACCGCGTCGGTTGCTTCCAGTACTCGCCGGTGGAAGGTGCTCCGGCCAACCTGCTGGACCTGGCCGTGGTGCCGGACGACGTCAAGCAAGACCGTTGGGAGCGCTTCATGGCGCACCAGCAGGCCATCAGCTCGGCACGCCTGCAACTGCGCATCGGCAAGGAAATCGAAGTGCTGATCGATGAAGTCGACGAGCAAGGCGCGGTGGGTCGTTGCTTCTTCGACGCCCCTGAAATTGACGGTAACGTGTTTATCGACGATGCCAGCGGCCTGAAGCCGGGTGACAAAGTCTGGTGCACCGTGACCGACGCCGACGAGTACGACTTGTGGGCTGAAAAGCGCGACTGATCGCACGGTGATAAAAAAGCCTCGCCTCTGAGAAGATGCGGGGCTTTTTTAGGTCTATCGTATTGTCCATCAACCCCGAATACAGCAAGGGACAGCGGGTATGCGTCAGCATTCGGTGATTCACACACCTAAAACCAGCGACTACACGCGCCTGGTGCAGATCTGGGAGGACTCGGTACGCGCCACCCACGACTTCCTCCCGGACAGCTATATCGACATGTTGAAAAACCTGGTGCTGAGCCGCTACCTCGATGCGGTCATGCTGATCTGCACCAAGGACGTGCGCCAGCACATTACCGGCTTCGCCGGGGTGTCGGCGGGCAAGGTGGAAATGCTGTTTATCGACCCGCGCTACCGTGGCCAGGGGCTGGGCCGGCAATTGCTGGGCTACGCGATCGAACACATGAACGCCGATGAACTGGACGTCAACGAACAGAACCCCCAGGCCCTGGGTTTTTACCTCAAGCAAGGCTTCGAGGTGATCGGGCGAACGGACCATGATGGGCTTGGGCAGCCTTATCCGTTGTTGCACCTGCGTCTGCGCCAGCAGCAACAGGCCCGTAATGCCTGAACTGTGGGAGCTGGCTTGCCTGCGAAGGCGTCGGGTCAGTCTACCCATCCGGTGCTGGTATATCGCCATCGCAGGCAAGCCAGCTCCCACATTTGACCCGTGTTGTGTTAGTTAAGTAATTGTTATGGCCGATGTGCTGAAATGGGGCCGGGATTAACCGGCGCCAGGCAGGTACAATAGTGGCCCCCTTTTGTTACGGCCCTTGTCATGACTGACCCCATACGCCTCTCCAAACGCCTTATCGAACTGGTCGGTTGCTCCCGTCGGGAGGCTGAGCTGTTTATCGAAGGCGGCTGGGTCTCGGTGGACGGCGAAGTGATCGACGAGCCGCAGTTCAAGGTCACTGACGAGAAAGTCGAGCTGGACCCGGAAGCTAAAGCCACCGCGCCAGAGCCGGTGACCATCCTGATGCACGCCCCCGCAGGCATGGATGCTGAAACCGCCATGGCCTCGATCAGCGCCGAAACCCTCTCTGAAGAACACCGCTTCGGCAAGCGTCCGCTCAAGGGGCACTTTCTGCGCCTGAGCGCCAGCGCCGACCTGCAAGCCAAAGCCAGTGGCCTGCTGGTGTTTACCCAGGACTGGAAGATTCTGCGCAAGTTGACCGCCGATGCCGCCAAGATCGAGCAGGAATACGTGGTGGAAGTCGAAGGCGACATGGTTGCCCACGGCCTTAACCGCCTGAACCACGGCTTGACCTACAAAGGCAAAGAGCTGCCTGCCGTCAAAGCCAGCTGGCAGAACGAGAACCGCCTGCGCTTTGCGATGAAAAACCCGCAACCCGGCGTGATCGCGCTGTTCTGCGAAGCCGTTGGGCTGAAAGTCATCGCCATCCGCCGCATCCGCATCGGCGGCGTGTCCATCGGCAAAGTGCCAGTGGGCCAATGGCGTTACCTGTCCGGCAAAGAGAAGTTCTAAGCCGTTCCCCTTTTCCCGACACCGCCTGATTCCGGCGGTGTCATCAGTTGAATACCAGGATTGCCCACCATGATTCACAACGACGTACTGCGCAGCGTGCGCTACATGCTCGACATCAGCGACAACAAGATGGTCGAGATCATCAAGCTCGGCGGCATGGACGTGACCAAGGAAGACCTGCTGACCTACCTCAAAAAAGATGAGGAAGAAGGCTTCGTGTTCTGCCCGGATGAAGTCATGGCTCACTTCCTCGATGGCTTGGTGATTTTCAAGCGCGGCAAGGACGAAAGCCGCCCGCCGCAGCCGATCGAAACCCCGGTGACCAACAACATCATCCTGAAAAAGCTGCGCGTGGCCTTCGAACTGAAGGAAGACGACATGCATGCAATCCTCAAGGCGGCGGAGTTCCCGGTGTCCAAGCCAGAGCTGAGCGCGCTGTTCCGTAAGTTTGGTCATACAAACTACCGCACCTGTGGCGATCAGTTGCTGCGTAACTTCCTCAAGGGCCTGACCTTGCGGGTCCGTGCCTAAGCCCATGAGTTACCAGGTCTCGCCCGTCGGCTTCGTACGCTCCTGTTTCAAGGAGAAGTTCGCCATCCCGCGCCAACCGCAACTGGCACCGGCTGCCCGTGGCGTGCTGGAGCTGGTGGCGCCGTTCGACCAGGGTGAGGCGGTGCAGGGGCTGGAGCAGGTCAGCCATGTGTGGCTGCTGTTTCTGTTTCATCAGGCACTGGAAGACAAGCCACGCCTGAAAGTGCGCCCGCCACGCCTGGGCGGCAATACGTCCATGGGTGTGTTTGCCACCCGCGCAACCCATCGTCCCAATGGCATCGGCCAGTCGGTGGTGAAGCTGGACAAGGTGGAACCGGGGCGGTTGTGGATATCGGGCATAGATTTGCTCGATGGCACGCCGGTGCTGGATATCAAGCCGTATGTGCCGTATGCCGATATCGTGGATGCGGCCACCAACGACATCGCCAGCAATGCGCCCGCGCTGATCGGCGTGCAATGGCTCAAGGCTGCACTGCAACAGGCGCAAGGCCATGCACAGCGCCTTGGTGAACCGTTGGTGGAGTTGATTGAACAGTGTCTGGCACAGGATCCGCGGCCGGCGTATCAGGTTCCTACCTCAGAACGGGAATACGGTGTGCGGTTCTGGGATGTGGATGTGCGCTGGCACTACCCGGAGCCGGGGATGATTTGTGTGCTGGAAGTGGTTTCGGCTAAATAGGGCGAAAACCAAATGTGGGAGCTGGCTTGCCTGCGATGCAGACACCTCAGTGGTTCAGTTGAACCGAGGTGATGCTATCGCAGGCAAGCCAGCTCCCACACTTTTTGGATCGCTGGTGTTACTGACTCTGTATTACTTCTCGACGAACGCACGCTCGATCAGGTAGTCACCCGGCTCACGCATCCGTGGCGAAACTTTCAGGCCGAAGCTGTTCAACACTTCGCTGGTCTCATCCAACATGCTTGGGCTGCCGCACAGCATGGCGCGGTCGTCCTCGGGGTTGATCGGCGGCAGGCCGATGTCGCTGAACAGTTTGCCGCTGCGCATCAGGTCGGTCAGGCGACCTTCGTTTTCGAACGGCTCGCGGGTCACGGTCGGGTAGTAGATCAACTTGTCACGCAGGGCCTCGCCGAAGAACTCGTTCTGCGGCAGGTGCTCGGTGATGAATTCGCGGTAGGCGACTTCGTTGACGTAGCGCACGCCGTGGCACAGGATGACTTTTTCGAAACGCTCATAGGTCTCCGGGTCCTGGATCACGCTCATGAATGGAGCGAGGCCAGTACCGGTGCTGAGCAGGTACAGATGCTTGCCCGGCTTCAAATCGTCAAGCACCAGGGTGCCTGTCGGTTTTTTGCTGATGATGATCTCGTCGCCTTCCTTCAGATGCTGCAACTGGGAAGTGAGCGGGCCATCGGGCACCTTGATGCTGAAGAACTCCAGATGCTCTTCCCAGTTCGGGCTGGCAATGGAGTAAGCGCGCATGAGCGGGCGGCCGTTGGGCTGTTGCAGGCCGATCATCACGAACTGACCGTTCTCGAAGCGCAGGCCCGGATCGCGGGTGCACTTGAAGCTGAACAGAGTGTCGTTCCAGTGATGAACACTGAGGACACGCTCGTGGTTCATGTTGCTCATGTACGGGGGACTCCTGGAAATGGGTCTGCGCCAAAGGTAAGGATGCGCAATTGCACAGCATTCTAATGGCGGCGACAATATCTGTTAACTGGATTATTAAGATAAGGGTTATCGGTTATATCGATATGCGATTTACTCTCCGTCAACTGCAAGTTTTCGTCGCCGTCGCCCAGCAGGAAAGCGTCTCGCGCGCTGCTGGCCTTCTGGCCTTATCTCAATCCGCCGCCAGCACCTCAATCACCGAGCTGGAGCGTCAATCCAGCTGTCAATTATTCGACCGCGCCGGTAAACGCCTGAGCCTCAACGCCCTCGGTCACCAGCTGTTGCCCCAGGCGGTGGCATTGCTGGACCAGGCCAAGGAGATCGAAGACCTGCTCAACGGCAAGTCAGGCTTCGGTTCCCTGGCGGTCGGCGCCACGCTGACCATCGGCAATTACCTGGCGACGCTGCTGATTGGCAGCTTTATGCAGCAGCATCCCGAGAGCCAGGTGAAACTGCATGTGCAGAACACTGCGCATATCGTGCATCAGGTGGCGCACTACGAAATTGACCTGGGTCTAATCGAAGGTGACTGCAGCCACCCGGATATCGAAGTGCAAACCTGGGTAGAAGACGAGCTGGTGGTGTTTTGCGCGCCCCAGCATCATCTGGCCAAGCGTGGCGTGGCAAGCATGGATGAGCTGACCCACGAAGCGTGGATCCTGCGCGAACAAGGCTCTGGCACGCGCCTGACCTTTGACCAGGCCATGCGCCATCATCGCAGCGCGCTGAATATCCGCCTGGAGCTGGAACATACCGAGGCAATCAAGCGGGCTGTGGAGTCGGGGTTGGGGATTGGCTGCATTTCGCGGCTGGCGCTGCGCGATGCCTTCCGCCGTGGCAGCCTGGTGCCGGTAGAAACCCCGGACCTGGACCTGGCCCGGCAGTTCTACTTCATCTGGCACAAGCAGAAGTACCAGACCTCGGCGATGCGCGAGTTTCTCGAACTGTGCCGCGCCTTCACCGCTGGGGTGCAGCGCAGCGACGAGATCGTGCTGCCGAGTATCGCGTGATCGTCAGATCAGGATTACGGCCCATACCAGGGTGATCATGGTCAGTGCCACGAATTGCGCGGCGCTGCCCATGTCCTTGGCGTTTTTCGACAGCGGGTGGCGGTCCAGGGAAATACGGTCAATGGCCGCTTCTACCGCTGAGTTAAGCAATTCGACGATCAGCGCCAACAAACACACTGCAATCAGCAGCGCCCGTTCAACCCGGCTGACCTGCAGGAAAAAGCTCACGGGAATCAGGATGACATTCAGCAATACCAGTTGGCGGAATGCCGCCTCGCCAGTGAAAGCCGCACGCAGGCCATCCAGGGAATAGCCCCCTGCATTGAAGATACGTTTGATACCGGTTTGACCCTTGAAAGGCGACATAGATGTAGGCAACTGAACCAAAGAAGTGGGGAAGCTAGATCACGCAAAGTCAAAAAAGCGTGAAGCGGCTGTAACTTAATGTTGCGAGATGGACTCGAGTTGCTGCAAAAGCAACGCCGCCTGAGTGCGCGTACGCACGCCCAACTTACGGAAAATCGCCGTAACGTGGGCCTTGATGGTCGCTTCCGACACACTCAATTCGTAAGCAATCTGCTTGTTCAACAACCCTTCGCAGACCATGGTCAATACTCGGAACTGCTGGGGCGTCAAGCTGGCCAGGCCATCGCGGGCGGCCTTGGCTTCATCGGACACATTGATTTCTTCAAACGCCTGGGGTGGCCAGGACACATCGCCGTCCAACACCGTGCGCACGGCTTTCTGGATATCTTCCATCGCGCTGGACTTGGGAATGAAGCCGCTGGCGCCAAACTCTTTGGAGCGCACCACCACGTCGGCTTCTTCCTGGGCCGACACCATCACCACGGGGATCTGCGGGTATTGGCCACGCAGCAGCACCAGCCCGGAGAAACCGTACGCGCCCGGCATGTTCAGGTCGAGCAACACCAGATCCCAGTCGGATTTTTCAGTCAGGCGGGCTTCCAGTTCGGCAATGCTGGCAACTTCGACCAGACGTACATCGGGGCCAAGGCCCAGGGTTACGGCCTGATGCAGTGCGCTGCGAAACAGCGGGTGGTCATCGGCAATCAGGATTTCGTATGTGGCCATTGGTTAAATGATCCTGTTTTTTATGGGAGCCCTGATGGGTTCAGGGTTCACCAATACACGAGGCGACGGCCAGGCAGCGATCGCCACAGGGCCCGCTCAACGTCAAAAACACATGAAACGACGTCGATAATTCACGGTTGCACCCAATCGGCGCACAGCATGCCCAGCGTAGCCTGGAGGGTCAAGCACTACGCCCGTGGGGATTTTAGCGGGTTGCGGGCTTACAGTGCCATCATGCAAACGTCGTCTGGTTATCCCGCCGGGATGTAGGGTGCAAGGCGGGTATGCACGGTGTCCGCCGCATCCAATGGCAGTTGGAATTTGGCAGCCAGGTAATGGGTGCTGAACACATCAAGGTAGGCATCCAGCACTTCGCTGGCGGCCAGGTCATCGGCCAGCTCCAGGCACAGCGCCGCCACCTCGGCGGTGCAGAAATGGTCATCGCGCTTGGAGCGCCGTAGTTTGTAGCGTGACAACTGTTCGGGCGCCAGGCTCAGCACCGGTAAATGTTCCAGATAGGGACTTTTGCGAAACATCTTGCGCGCTTCGCTCCAGGTGCCGTCCAACAGGATGAACAGTGGGCGCTTGCCCTCCTCCACGCGCACTTCACTGACCACCCGTTGCGGCGCCACGAATTCACCGGGAAATACGATGTAGGGTTGCCACTGCGGGTCGGCCAGCAACCTGAGCAACTCGGGGTCGACTTCGGTACGCGACCAGGCAAACGCGGTGGTGTCGTGTATGACATCGGCGATCAGCCAGCCCGTGTTACTGGGCTTCATCGGTTCAACGTCATGCATCAACAGGCACATGGCGGACTTGGCTTCTACCTGAGGCCGCCAGGCACACAGGCAGTACTCAGGAATGACCCGACAGCCGGGACAGCGCTCAGCACGGGAACCCCGATTGAGAAACGGCCTGACGGCACGCGCCAGACGCTGGGTACGCAAACGGGAGACGGCGTGACTCATCGGGCACGCGGCGAAGTAGAAGAAATCGACACGGAACAAACTCGTGAAAAACAGAAGTCCCGCAGTTTACCAGCGATACGCCTGGCTGTAGTGGCAAGGGCTCACCTATAATTGCGCGCCACTGAACGCACAGCCCAGTGGCTGGTCTATGCACCAGTAACCGAATCAGGAGAGTTTCATGCTGCGTTCCATGCTGCGCCTTGTTGCCCCATCCGTCGCCCTTGCGCTGGTCTTGCCTATGGGCGCCCACGCGGCCTCGCTGCTGGAGGCTCAAATGAACAAGAAGCTGCAAAGCGTCGCGGCCGAAAGCAACAAGGACCTGCCCCGGGAAATCGATGAAAAAACCCTGGAAGTCGCCTACACCGTTGAAGGCATGCAACTGATCGATCACCTCAGCGTGTTGCCTGACCGTGCCGAACAGATGCGCGCCAACCCCAAGGCTGTGTATTTCCAGCTGGGCCGCAGTGTATGCACCAACCCGGGCTACCGCGAGCTGATGGCCAAGGGCGCAGTGATGCGCTATGAAATCACCGAGAACAAGACCAATCGCCCGGTGGCCTCGGTCAAGTTCGCAGAGGCCGATTGCCCGGCTCCGACGAAGAAGAAAAAGTAACCTTTGCTTGCCCCTCCCGCGCCGCTGCCCAGCGGCGCGCACGCCCCCGCTGCGTTTGCTGTCAACGACTAAACTGCCTAATGAGCCATCAATAAGCGGTTGCCAGCCAAGGGTTTTTCGGCCCATGATCAGCTCATCCCAGATGCCCGCCCACCACAGTTTTTAACGCTGTTCTGTCACATTTTCAGGGCAAAAAAGGCCTGCCCTCCTGCGGCATGCCGCGACACAAGCAGTGTCGTGGCCCAGGCGACGTTCTCGTCGACTACCCAGGCCCTGTAGAGAAGGAGAAATTGAATGCCTTATGAATCGAATGATTTGTTGCTTCGTCATTTTGAAGAAAACGGGACCGACCTCACCCAGCAGGTCGACGCACAAATTCAGTTGATCGCCCCCAACAGCCCGAATATCTCCCTTTATCGAGACATGATCCTCACCGTCCTGCGCATGGCCCAGGACGACCGTGATCGCTGGAACGCCAAGATCACCCTGCGGGCCATCCGCGAACTGGACCATGCCTTTCGGGTGCTCGAACAATTCAAGGGCCGGCGCAAAGTCACGGTATTCGGCTCGGCGCGTACGCCAGTGGAAAGCCCCCTGTATGCGCTAGCCCGAGAGGTAGGTGCGGCGTTGGCACGGTCCGACCTGATGGTCATCACCGGTGGCGGTGGCGGCATCATGGCCGCGGCCCACGAAGGTGCGGGCCTGGAGCACAGCCTAGGGTTCAATATCACCCTGCCCTTTGAACAGCATGCCAACCCAACCATTGATGGCACCGACAACCTGCTGTCATTCCACTTCTTCTTTACCCGCAAGCTGTTCTTCGTCAAGGAAGCCGACGCGCTGGTGTTGTGCCCTGGCGGTTTCGGCACCCTCGACGAGGCATTGGAAGTGCTGACCCTTATCCAGACCGGCAAGAGCCCACTGGTGCCGGTCGTGCTACTGGATGCGCCGGGCGGTGGGTTCTGGCAAGGCGCCCTGGATTTCATCCGCAGTCAGTTGGAAGCCAATCGCTATATCCTGCCCACCGACCTCAAACTGGTCCGCCTGGTCTACAGCGCCGAAGAGGCCGTAGACGAAATCAACCAGTTCTACGCCAACTTCCACTCCACCCGCTGGCTTAAGCGTGAGTTTGTGGTGCGCATGAATCATCCCCTGAGTGAGCGCGCCCTCGCCCATATGCAGCAAGCGTTTGCCAGCCTGCGGCTCAGTGGCGAATTCCAGCAACTCGCCTATACGGGCGAAGACCATGACGAACCGAGATTCAGCCATTTGACGCGCCTGGTGTTCAATTTCAACGGTCGCGATCAGGGGCGATTGCGAGAGTTGGTGGATTACATCAACCTGCCGGAGAACTGGGCACAGGCTCAGGGCAAGGCCCAGCAACGGATGACGCCAGAGACAGCGTGATTTTTTGCAGGCAAAAAAAAAGGCCCACTATTTTCATAGTGGGCCTTTTGTTTTTTGGCGTTCAGTCGTCCATACCCCGGCCGCTCAACAAGCGGCTGATCATGTCCATCGAAAACCCGCGATAACTCAAGAAACGACCTTGCTTCGCACGTTCTTTGGCATCAATCGGAAGATGCCCCGCAAATTTGCGACGCCAGGTGTCTTCCAACTGCGACTGCCAATTGATACCGCACTCACGTAGCGTAAGGTCAATATCGGCACGTTGCAGTCCACGTTGGCTTAACTCCTCGCGAATCCGCGCAGGGCCGTAACCGGAACGTGCGCGGTAAGACACAAAGCTTTCAAGGTAACGGGCTTCCGACAACAGCCCTTCTTCCGTTAACCGGTCGAGGGCTGTTTCGATCATCTCTGGCTCTGCGCCGCGCTGACGCAACTTACGTGTCAGCTCGACTCGACCATGCTCGCGGCGAGCGAGCAGGTCCATCGCAGTGCGCCGAACGGCGACGAGTGTATCCAGTACAACAGTCATCGTTTGCTTCAGACGTCAGTATCGGCTTCTTCCATTTCATCTACCGGCTCGCGGTTGGCAGCCGCTTTCACGTCCGGCGCTGCGGTCAGAAGCTTGTCGCGGATCTGCTTCTCAAGCGTGGCAGCGATATCCGGATTGTCTGCCAGGAACTTGGCCGAGTTGGCCTTGCCCTGACCGATCTTGCTGCCGTTGTAGGCATACCAGGCACCGGACTTCTCGACAAAACCGTGCAGTACGCCCAGGTCGATCATCTCGCCGTTCAGGTAGATACCCTTGCCGTAGAGAATCTGGAACTCAGCCTGACGGAATGGCGGGGCCACTTTGTTCTTCACGACCTTGACGCGGGTTTCGCTACCGACAACCTCGTCACCTTCCTTCACCGCGCCAGTACGACGGATATCCAGACGGACCGAAGCGTAGAACTTCAGCGCGTTACCACCGGTGGTGGTTTCCGGGCTGCCGAACATCACGCCGATCTTCATACGGATCTGGTTGATGAAGATCACCAGGCAGTTGGCGTTCTTGATGTTACCGGTAATTTTACGCAGCGCCTGGGACATCAGGCGGGCTTGCAGGCCCACGTGCATGTCGCCCATTTCGCCTTCGATTTCAGCCTTGGGCACCAGGGCCGCCACGGAGTCGACCACGATCACGTCGATGGCGTTGGAGCGCACCAGCATGTCGGTGATTTCCAGGGCTTGCTCGCCGGTGTCCGGCTGCGAAACCAGCAGGTCATCGACGTTGACGCCCAGCTTGCCGGCGTATTCAGGATCCAGGGCGTGCTCGGCGTCGACGAACGCGCAGGTAGCGCCCATCTTTTGCGCCTGGGCAATCACCGACAGGGTCAGGGTGGTTTTACCGGAAGATTCAGGACCGTAGATTTCAACGATACGGCCTTTTGGCAGGCCACCAATGCCGAGCGCGATGTCCAGACCCAGAGAGCCAGTGGAAATAGCCGGGATCGCCTGACGGTCGTGATCGCCCATACGCATTACGGCACCCTTGCCGAATTGACGTTCGATCTGACCCAGGGCCGCAGCCAAGGCTTTCTTCTTGTTGTCGTCCATTAAAGTCCTCACGTAATCAATAAGGCCTGACGGCCAACACCTGTATAAGTAGACAGTATTGTTCCACAAAGATCGGTGATCGCCTACCCCTGATTGTCTATTTCTGCTGCAGCTCGTCGCAACAAGCCCTCCAGCGCGGCTTTTACCGTTTGTCGGCGGACCTCGTCGCGGTTGCCGGGGAAGTGCGCAAGCTCGGCGGTCACCTCGTCGCCCACGGCAAAGGCCAGCCAAACGGTGCCCACCGGCTTGTCCGGCGAACCGCCATCCGGGCCGGCGACACCGCTGACCGCCACGGCAAACCGTGCCAGGCTTTTTTCCTGCGCACCGCGGGCCATCGCTTCCACCACTTCCTGGCTGACGGCTCCGACTTTGGCGAACAGTTTTTCCGGCACATTCAACTGCCGGGTCTTCTGTCGGTTGGAATAAGTGACATAGCCCGCCTCGAACCAGGCCGAACTGCCCGGGATCCGCGTGATGGCTTCGGCAATACCGCCGCCGGTACAGGACTCGGCAGTGGTCACGTGGGCACTGAGCACCTGCAAACGGCGCCCCAGTTCGGCAGCCAGTTGAGTGATTTCCTTCACGGTCGTCTCCAGGAATGGGCGGGGGTTTGTCTACCCTACAGGAGCCTATCGGCCATGCAAGGTACAGAGTGCATCAAGAGGCTAATGCGCGACGGCCTGCACCTGCCACACATGCGCCATGAGCAGGCGCGCACCGATCAGGCGAAACGCACCTAAGAAACGCAGAGCACCGCCTTCGCCCGCGCCCACAACTGCAAACGGTCGTCCAGGCCATTGAGGCCGCCGTTGATCCGACGGGTGATGGTGGTGAACTGATCGTTGTCGGCAAGTTCGTTAAGGCCGTTGCTTTGCCAGAACCAGGCGGCGGACTCGCAGGCCCATTGCGGTTGTTCCAGCAGTTGCGGCTGGAGCAGCAGGCGATCATCGCCGAACAGTGCTTGGCTGCACGCAAGGTAATTACGGCGGCCGGTTATCTGGATCAACCCTCTGCCGCGATACTTTTGTCCATCTCCGTCCGCTTCCGGGGTGTTGCCCAGGCGCGCGCCCAAGACGCCGGTGTCATATTTGCTCAAGTATTGATCACTGCCCAATTCGCGCACGTACTGCAACTGGGCAGACTCGTGGCCGATTTGGGCGAGGAAGGCGGCGACGCGACGGGCCGTATTGATCTGATGCCCCGCAAAGGCCGCATTTAGAAAGGTTAAAAAAATGCCCGCGCGAAGGCGGGCTCCAGGCATGACACCCAGAAGCTGAGCATGTGTGATTACCATGGGTTTTACTCTAAGGAAGGATCTACACCGACAAACCGCTGGCCTGGACCGTACTCCGATAGCCACCTTTTCGCTCGCCCCTGGATTTCACCGTTTTAATCGACCAGCGCCCTTGCATGAACCCCGGCCACGACTCATCCAGCAGCAACAGGCCTTCAGCAGCCAACGAAGGATTACCAGGGCAGACCACATCAATCTGCAACCCTTCGCGCCCCACCCGCCGCATCTCTCCCTGCGCCGCCGAGCGTGCTTCGTCCTCGCTCTGGTAGCGCTGTGTCACCACTTTGAAGGGTGCGATGCCCACCTTGACGACACGCTGTTTTCCGGCTGCCGCGTCCCACCATGACGTTTGCGCGCCGTTGTATTTGGCACGGCTGGTTTCGGTGAAACTGGCGCTGATGAACGCGCGGTCACCTGGGCGATTATCATGGGTGATCGACAACCGTACATCCGGCAATGCCTTGCCCGACAGCGTCTTGATCTGGCCTTTGCGCCCCAGTACATACAGCTCATCGACAGGCTTGGCCACCGCATCGAAGCGCTTGGCCAGGCGCGTCAGAAAAGCCATGTCGCTTTCATTGGTCTGATCGATGTGCGCGATCGGCTCACCGTCGAGTTCAGGCGCCACACGCGGTGAAAAACCGTATCGGGTGGTCAGTTGGCGAAACAGCGAACCCAGGGTTATCGGACCATGGCTGGCGGTGCGGCGCTGTTTGAATTCGTGCTCGTCGAACGGTGCCGCCGTGGCCACCAGCACCAGTCGCAATGGGAACATCGAGGGCGTGCGCTGGGTGATCTTGAACACGCCCTTATCCACCAGGCCCGATTCCAGGTACCCAATACGCAGGCCAATTTTGCCGCCCAGATCGGGCAGCCCTTCAAGCCCCTCGATATCGAGGGTCAGCTTCAGTTGATCAGATACAAACCCCGCTGCGTCGGTATGTTCCCACTCCAAGAGCCGCTCGTTGAATAACGCGGCATTGGCTCCGTATAGCTCCACTACAGGTGTAAATCCGAGTGCCATGATGGCTCCTTAATCCCAGGCGGAAACCGGCCGGCTCGCAACCGGTTGCGCGTCCAACTCGGGCACCAGCACGCTGACGCCCGCCGGCAGTACCGCGCCCTGTTCGGCCAACTCCGGGTTCAAGCGCCACAACGCTTCTTCTGCGGCATCATCACTGCGCCCCAGTTCACGGTAGAGCAACAGGTTCACCGAGTCGCCGGCAATACTTCGAACCCTACGCATTGACGAACTCCTCCAGTAACAATGTCCAATTGATCACCATGGCCGTCCCGTCGTCGATCACGCTGGCTTGTTTTTCACTGATCGACTGGATGGTCCATAGCCCCCAGTTACGCCCTAACCCGTCCACCAAAGGCAACGGCGCACGCAGGGCCTGCAGGGTGCGCAACTCATCCAGGCGCGCCATGCCATTGGCACGCGCAGCCTTGCCGCCCAATGCCAGCGTTTCGAGCCCCTGGCCGACCTGGCTGGATTTAGGTTTGCCGGCAATGATGTCGAGACTGACCCAGCCCCCGCTGCTACCACGATCAAGCGTGTCGTAGGCGAACCCACGGGACAGCCCGAAAATAAAAGTACCCAAGACCATCTGTTGTCGCATCACACAGCTCCATCGGTGAGTGCTGCGCCGCGTCGGGTCGCCAGCAGGTTGTCCATCGACAGCGGGGTAAATTGCGCTTCGATCTGTTGCACCACGAGCGCCGCCAGTTGTTGATGGCTGGCTTGCTCAGGCGCGGTGATGGTGATTTGCGGGGCGAAGTTGATTTGGCGGTTGTCGGCTTGAGGGGCGTTGAGGTTTTTGCTGACCTCTGTGGGGGATGGCAGGCGATCGCCCGCCCCCATCACTTTTTCAGCCAGCCACGCACCGACGTCACTGCCCACGAAAGTGCCCACGGCACCACCGACTACCTTACCGATTGCGCCCCCGGCGACGCCGCCCATCACACCGCCCAACACTGTGCCGGCACCCGGAACGACCGAACCGATAACAGCTCCCGCCAGCGTGCCGACCGCTCGGCCTATCGCCATCCCAGCCACATCACCGACGACACCGCCGGCAACACCGCCGGCAACACCGCCGCCGATAGAGCCCACGCTAGTGCCAACCGCTTGACCCAGGTTTCCGGTCATCGCGCCTTGCGTCATCTCGACACCGGCCTGGGCCACCACCAAACCCAGGGGGACCCCTTTGGCCAGCTTGCTCACCTTCGCCGCTTTGCCAGAGATGCCAGGGCCGGAAGCAGGCGGGCGATTACCGCTGTGCTCGTCATTGCTCGGGGCTTTGCGCTGGCTGTCCGGCGGCGTGGTTTTATTCCCTGCTGCCGGCCCCTCTCCGAGCACTTTCCCTGCGACCTTTTCGAAAATCTTGTCCTTCACGGCACCGAAAACACCAGAAACCACCGGGATCAGCACCGCCCCCGCCAGGGCGACGGCAGCGGCAGCCTTGGGCAGGCCTTCCGCGAGCCAAGCCACGCCACTGACCAGGCCGTTCATTGCGGTCAGCGAGGCATCTACAACGGGGGCAAGCGCTGTATCAGAGGCGGTGCTCAAGCGTGTGGTACTGGCCTCGTAGGCTTGCCGACGCGCGTAAGTAGAGTCCGCACGAACCGCGGCCGAACGCAGCACCGAACCTTGGTCGCCCAGCGTCGAAGTGGCGTAGGTGGATTTTTCTGCGACCAGCGAAAAGGCCTGTTTCACGCTGTCGATCACCGGTACCAGGCTCAGAATCGTCTGGTTGCCGTCGAACAACTGCGTCGCCAGCACCGCCTGCCTTTCGGCAGGTTGCGACTTGAGCGCCTCCAGCACCGTAAGCACGGCCTGTGGGGCGTCCTGTTTCATGCCCGCCGCGAGTACTTTTGGATCAAGCTTGAGCTCTGCCCAGGCACTGCGTTGCCCTGCAGAGGCGTTGTCGCCTTTAGCCAGGACGGTGCTGATTTTTTCCAGCCCGGCACCAGCAACAGCCTTGCTGTTACCTGCGCTCAACAACGCCGCCGAAAGCGCTGCAGCCTGTTCGGGACTCATGCCCGCAGCCTTCGCGGCAGCGCCCTGGAGTTGCACAACAGCGCCGATATCCGCCGATTCGGCCTTGAGCGATACCTGGGTGCCCAGCACGTTTGTTGCGTCGGCAAGGTCCAAGGCTTGTGCGCGATCAAGGTGCATTGACTCGCGCCAGCCGCCCATGATTTCGCCGGCATTTTTGACGTCGATCTTGAACGCCGTCGCCATGATCGCAGCGTCGCGAGCGAACTGCTGCAGGTCTGCCCGGCGCCCAACGGGGTCGATATTGCCCGAAGCGTCCTTACGATCACTGCCGATACCGGAACGGGCGGCGGCATACTCGACCTTCGCGAGGTCGACGGCACTGGCACCACTGGCAGCTACCACCGGCTCGGACGCCATGGCAAGGTTGGCTTCACGCAATGCCTTGCGCTCATGCCGGGCAAACATCAACAGTTGATCAATATCAGTCATCGCGGCGTCCAGCGCCTGCGAGGGTGTGCGCTTGTCTGTAGCCGCGACGGTCTTCGTACCCTCTGCGTTCCCGGCAGTTTGAGCTTGCCGGGCGTCCATCACCTTGAGCAACGAGACGTTGAACAGCTCCAGCGTATCGACCAACCGTACCTGCCCGTCCGCCAGATGCTTGATCTGCAAGCTGGCATCGGCCAATGCCAATGCCAAATTCGCCGTACTCCCCGGTGCCTCCAGCGGGCTCGCCAGGGTTTGCGCCATAGGCTTGAGGCTAGCTTGTGCCCCTGCCATTGCAAGTGAGCCCTGAGTCATCACGCCTTCCTTGGCAATGGCTGACCCCGCTCCATGATTACCGTCTGCCATTGCGCTCTACTCCTGTTTAACACCAAGACGACTGATTGCGATGTCGTAGCGGCGCATTGCTTTTCCGGCTTCCCAGTCGAGGATTTCCGCTTCGCTTACCGAGTAAACCAGCGGCACTACATCGAGAATCACTTCGATGTCGCGCTCCGAAAGAAGTCCGCCGGTTTGTTTAAAAAATCGTCGATGCGCTCCTGCAGCTCGGTCCAGTCGGGCACGGTCAGGCCGGCAAGATCGGGAATCATCAGGCCCGTGCAATGGGCGGTGATGAACTCGGCGCGCTCTTTGTTAGTGGCGAGTTTTTTCATCACCTTGGTAGCGCGCAGGGCGGGCATTTCCAGGGGCAGTTCCGACAGGTTTCGGCCGGCGGCTTCCAGGGGTAATAGCAGGTGGACAGGCTGGTCGTGGGTCGTCACGTCCTGTTCTTTCAGGAAGAACGAGGCCGGGCGTGTCGACATTTCGTGTACGTACTGCGCAATGCTCACGTAGTCCGGGCGCTTGAGTTGGTCGAGTTCTTTTTCCGACAGGCCGGTGGCGAGTTTCGCCAGTTCGAAGAACTGGTCGTCCTCGTCATCACCGGCCCGGGCCAGCGCGTCTTTTTGCGCGGCGTAGAACAACGGTTTGAGTTGAACTTGCTCGATCATTGCACCGGTGTCGGCGGTGATCGGGGACAGCAGGATGTGCAACGGTGGCATCCAGGCCATGGGGAATTCCTTGTTGAGCGGTGTTGAAAAGTGCGAAAAATCTAAACCTGAGCATGGCCCCTGTGGGAGCTGGCTTGCCTGCGATGGCATCCACTCGATACACCAGGGATACCGAGTCGCCTGCATCGCAGGCAAGCCAGCTCCCACCTTGACCGTGCTCGCCTCAGATTGCGCCGGCCCTTAAGGCATCAGCACGGCGCGGCGCGCATCGCCAAGGATGTCGACGCCGTTGAGCACGAACTTCTGGGTGCGCACATCGATATCGATCACCGAAATGCCATTTTCCAGACGGTTGTAGGTACGGCAGGACAGTTCCAGCGTGGTGGTGGCCTTGTCGCCCATTTTCAGCTTCGCCTCCTCCAGGGATTTGAGCTTGCCGCCCACGGTGTGGTAGGTGAAATAGGTCTTGCCGTCTTGATCCTGGCCGGCTTCACGCACGTTCAGCAAAATGTCGTCGCCCATGCGCACGCCCAGGGCCAGCATGATTTGCGGGCCGGCACCTTGCAGCACCAGCTTGGCATTGAGCACCTTGCCGCTCTTGGCCATTTCCTCGGCGATAAAGCGCCCGCCGGACATGGCCTCCATGTCGAACTCGATCTTCGGCGGGGTGAATTCTTCCACGGTTGCGGACAACGGCAGGCCTTGAAGGGTGGCCGCAATGGCCTGTCTGACTCGGTTGGTAAACATTAGAGAACGTCCTCCAGGAACTGCTCGATGATTTCATCGCGGGCGTTGAGTTGATAAACCATGTGTTCGTTCGGCGCGTAGCGGCCGTAGTCGATGACGATGAACCAGGTACCGTTCTTGTACTTCTCGACGCTGTTCAGCTCCGGGTGCAGGTATACGCTGCCGCCGGGGATGGTTTCGTCGGCCACCAGGGTTTGCAGCCAGTCGTTGATGCGCTTGACCTCCTGGTCCATGAAGGACTTGGTGAGGTTCTTGGCCATGGCTTTCTGGCCGGCCTTGACCAGCTTGCGGCTGATGGCATCTTCCAGGCCGACGTAGCTGATGAACTTGCCGGTGATGGAGCGGTTGCCCAACAGCGAGAAGCCGCCGAGGATGGTGCGGGCGTAGTAGCTCACGCCATAGCGGTTGAGCAGGTCGCCTTCGGTGGAGGTGTCGAGGATGTTGTACTCGACCACGCGGGAAACGTCCTCGGCGAAGGTCACCTGGTTACCCGGGCTTTCCCACTGCTTGACCTTGGCCAATGCGGCGATGGCCAGCGAGGATGGCGACAGGAACACGTTCTTCTTCGCGGCTTTGGAGTACACCGACGGCATGTTGTGCACCAGCAGGCAACGGTCGAAGCCGAGGTCGGCCCCACCCAGTTCACCGCTGTAGGTCACTTGGTCGGCAACGGACGCGTCCTTGCCATCCAGTACCACACGGGCCTTGATGCGCTTGCCGAAGGAGGCGAACTCACCAGCCACGGCCTTGGTGCCGGTAAAGCCTGGAGCGCCGATGATGGTCAGGTCTTCAGGCACGCTGCTCAGGGCCGCCAGGCCCAGCTTGCGACCGGTGACCGGGTCGTTGCCGCCGATCACATTATTGATCGTATCGGCCGGGGTGGCGCCTTCTTCGACGATGACCACATAGACCGGCACCTTGACCACCTTGAGGATCTGGTACACCGCCTGGAACAAGGTGCCCGACTCAGTGCCGGTAGGGTCCAGCAGCGCCTGGGCGGTGAAGCTGTTGATGCGAAACGGCGCGTTTTTCGGGATTGACGCATGGGCATTCGGCGCAGTGCCGACCAGGCCGATGACGTTATCGCCAAGGCCACCCATGGCCTCGGGGGATTCAGTGGCATTCACAGTGATGCCGTTGTGCTCGAAGTTCAGGACTTCTGCCATGGTTATTCAGCCTTCTTGGGGGTGGAGTTGAGGACGCTGGTCAGTTCCAGACGGCCAGCGGTGCGCAGGGCGGATGCTTCGACGTCGAGCAGTTCCAGTTCCTCGCCGGCGGTGGACCAATGGCCGTTGCCGATGGGGAATGGGACGAGGACGGTGTAGGTTTGGCGGGTGGGCATGGGTGGAAATCTCCGGGTGAGAAATGCAAAAGCCCCTGCGGGGAGGGGCTTTGGGGAGGCGAAAAAAAACCGCTTTCGCGGTGGGGATCAGTTGCGATCAGGCAAGGGATAGAGCGCCTTGATTTCGGCGACTTTGTCACGCCAGGCCTTTTCTTTTTCTGGAGTTTCGTCGTATTGCCACTCCAGAAATAATGGATCAGCTTCAGTTACGTACAACGTACGACGCGCAGAGATAACGCTCTCCAACTTGGCATTGCTTTCCGCCTGCATGACGAGTTCATCTGCGCGAACCTCGTCAAATCCCAATGCCATCAATGTTGGGCGGTCCGCAGGGACATTGATCAGCGTCTCTCCAGAGGGAAGCAGTAGTGTTTTGATATATCCAATCATCTTCATACCCCTTTTGCTGTGTAACGCAGATCGTTATCCAACGTATAAGCCAAGCGGCTTTCCGGATAAGTTTCTCCAAGTTCGGTGGCGGTTATCGCAAACGGTTTCACCTTCCAGCAAATTTCATATTCAGGGGTCACTGCTTGGCTCAATTCCACTTCAGCATCTGAGCGACTGTACTTCACAGGCTCCTCAAAGCTCTTGGTGACGATATACGTCAGCCCGCCACGCAAATAGCAGCCAGATTCCTGCGGGGACGAGACCAATGTGCCTGGTATCTGGTTAAGCCAGATGGGCTTCAAGCCAGTGACCGGACGGACGTACGACCACATCCCGAATTGAGCACGACGGACGGTCTCTCGGTAGGTTTGAGAGATGCGCTTGATAGTCAAAAAATTAGCGTCCCCATTCCACGGGATCCCACAGCCCTCCATTTGCAGATTTAGACCGGCGACATGGGGCTCAAAATTGTTGTTGAATGGATTGAGGCCTGCGTCCAAGCCATAGTTTCTGGAAATTATGATCTCCGACATACCTCTCTCGTTACCTGGCATACGCCACCAGACCGGATAAAAAATATTGGTAGAAAGTCCCGTAAGATCAACTGTTTGTGTATAAGAGGCACGGCCATTAATATCCTTAGCCTGCACACTATTACGCCAAGCAGTAAACTGACTCGAAGCGGCCTCTACCCGCGCATCAATCTTCCCAATTTGGTTGGTAACCGTCTCCGTAAGTTTATTACATGCATCCACAACCTTCGTGATAGTCGTTTCAAGTCCCATCATCAACTCCCTGTCAGTTAATCTTTCCAGCACTTTTGTCAGTGCTACTACTTCGCTTCGAGCTGCATAACCCGAAACATCAAATCAACGTGGCGGGACATATTGCCAACCGAAGCCGCGGCCATAATCGCGATCTCCTCCGCCAACAACAGATTCAAGTTCTCACTCCCCACCACAATCGTCACGCTATCCGCCGGCAACGGCGAAACATCCAGCGTAAACTTCTGCAGCACCCGCGCCGCCGCCGCTTTATACGTCAGCAACTTCCCCGCCACGGAATACACCGCCAGCAAGGTGCCGCTGGCGAGGTAAAACCCGAACTCGCCAATCTCATATTCGCCGTCGCCATCAAACAGCGCGGCCATCCTGAGTTGGCGCTCGCCCAGGTCTTCGTAATCGACGATGGCCACCCGTTGGCGCTCGTCACGCAAGGCCACTTCCGTGCCGTCGGGGTTGTAGCGGCCGGTGCCGGCGCCGATGTGGGTGATTTCGCCTTTGAGGCCCTGGTTCTTTGCCTGCAGCACTTCATCCAAACCTTTGGAGGTGAAGCGCACCAGGCGCGTGATTTCATCTGTCATGGCTGCGCCCTGAGGTCGTAATCGTTAATGGTGTAGTGCTGGGCAACCCCGGCACTGTTTAGGCGAGCCACCAGCGCCAGGTCCGGCAATGCGCCGTTCAGGTAGAACTCGCCGTCGCTTAAAGGCGCGTCGAGCACTTGCGTGAGCGCGAGCTGGCCTTCGGTTTCATGCACGATGGTAATCGTCGCCTGATCGCGCTCGCTTTTCGCCGCGTTGATGCGACGGATCAGCCGGTTGTGGTCGCCGCTGGACCAACTGCGCCCGATGATCGCCTGCACGTCGAAGGTGTAAGGCACGCCCAGCGGACGTTGCTGGTACCAGGCGCTGATATTCGGCGTGAAGCCCAATGACTCCACCGCATGGCTCAGTGCCTTGGGTGTGCCGGCCTGGCGTTGGATCTGCCAGGACAAGGCCACGGTCAGGCGTTTTTCCGCTTCGCTGGCCTCGGCATCCCATTCGCTGACGCCACGGTCGGCGGCCAGGTAAGGCAGGAACTCGCTAGGGGTATACAGCGGGTTCATCAGCGCCGGAAACGGCGGGGCGACACGCTCAAGCAATGTGCCGAAGCCCAAGTCCAACGCCTTTTCCAGCGGTGAGCTGTTGGCGGGCAGCAAACTCGCTTTGGGTTCACTCATAGTGTGCGCACCTCCACCTCGACGCCCGTGCAATACGGGGCCTGGAACGCCGTGCTGACAATCGGCGCCAGCGGTTCGAGGATGTGCAGTTGCGCGGCCCCGGCACTGTGGATGGCGTAGTCGATCCAGCTGGGGTCCACCCGACCTTCCAGACGGTGGCAGGACTCGGCGTAGTCTTGCAGCAGTTTCTGCGCGGCCACTTGGGTCAGCCCCGAGTCCGGGCCGGCGTTGATCTTGGCCACCACACGAATTTTATAGGGTTGAATCTGCGCGCCTTGGACGCTGACAAGATCGGTTTCTGGCCGTACATCCGGCCGTGCGAAATGTCGACGTACACCGTCAAGCAAGTCGACAGATGGCGTGCCGTCGCCCTCCCTGGAAAGCACGGTGACCATGACTTCCCCCGGTGCGGTGCGGCGAGCGTTGCCGTCCTTGACCTGGGCCGCGTAGCCGTCGGGGTCGAAGGTGTAGGTGACCGTGACCACACCGGGCGTCGCGCTTTGTACTTTCACTGCTGGGCGCTCGCCCAAGGTGAACACTTCGCGGCGATACTGCATGCGCGAGCCCGCCGCTGGGGCGTGGGGTGCCAAGTAGTAGCGCAGGCGGGCGTCGTCGTCGCTTTCCAAGGTGGGCGGCACCGGCGGGAAAGCCGCCGGGTCGCCTGGGTCGAGCACTTGGCGTTCCAGGCCCATATCGGCCAGGCGCGCATCCAGGTTGCTACCGGTGGCCCACCACGCCAGCATCTGCTTGATGCGCGCGTTGTATTTGCGTTCGTGGGTTTGCAGGCGCACGCAAAACGCTTCCAAGGCCAGGGTCAGCAGTTCGCTTTCGTTGTCGAGGCTGACCTGGAGTTTGGCTGCGCTTTGCGGCGCGCGAGTGGCGACGTAGTCGATGACAAACGCTTTGAATTCGGCCAGCAACGGTTCGAACTCATCGACCTTAATGATGGCCGGTTCCGCCAGTTGGTTCTGGCCGGGGATCAGCATGCTCATGTCACGACCTCGAAGGATTGTTGGCGGTTTTTCCAGGTCCCGGCAAACCGCAGCAGCAGGCCGGCGCCCTGGCGGGTAGCGACAATGACCTGAGGGTCAAAATCGCCAATGCCGTTATGAATGTTGTAGAACGCTTGGGCGGCGTGGCTTTGGGCGAGGATCAGCAAGTCATCGCCCAGGTTCTGGCCGAGCAATTGCGGGATCAGTGAGCCGTACAGCGGGCGTTTTTGCCGCGTTCCGATGGGGGTGGTCAGCGCTCGGGTGGCGCGCTGCACAAATTGCAGCCAGTCGTCGACGGCCGCCCCGGTGTTCCTATCGATTCCGAGCATGGGGTGTCCTTATCGGGGGCTGATGACGCGTCCTTGATGGTCCACCACCGGGCCGCTGAAGTGCGCGCCGCCGGCATCCAGCAACAGGCTGGTACCGCCGATTTGCAGGGTGATGCTCTGGGCATTCATGGTCAGGCTGGCAGCGCCGACTTTAATGTCGACCTGTTCACGGGAGCCACTGACGGTGGTTGGGCCGTTGGCCCAGTTGAAGGTATGGCTGGCATCGTCGTAGTCGCTTTGGGTGCCGTCCTGGTGTCGACGCCGGGTCAGCGTCGCCACGCTGGAGACCGGCGGGAAGCGATCACTGTTGAGACCAAACAGCGCCACAGACTGCACCCCGCCCTCCCCTCCGCCGTAGTTGAGCAGCAGGCATTGTTCACCCACCGTGGGGATACGGGTTTCGGTTTGCGCACCGGCGCTGGGGTTGAAAAAACGGATCGCCGGGGTGAGCAAGTCACCATGGCTGACCTTGCAGGTGTTGCTGGCCGCGTCGACCTGCTGGCAAATGCCAATCCGGCAGAAGCTTTCGGCGCGGCGGTAGAGGTCTTCGAGCTGGGTTTCCATCTCTGCCAGGCGTTCGACGATCGGTCCCAATTGCATGCGTAACAGCGCGTCGAACATGGGCTACTCCGCCAGTGGCTGGTATTGGGTTGGGTCGTCGATGTTGGAGACGTCCCAAGTGCAGGCAAATAGCGGTTGGCCTGTGGGATCGTCGAGTAACACCGGCCCCAGATAGAGGGTTTGCGTGAAGGAAACCGTCCAGGTGTCGTAGTCCGTTTCCACGGAAGTGCGCGCAGCGGGAGCGGCGACGATATTCGCCGGCAAATCGCACTGCGTCTGGGGCAGGTTCCAACGGTTATCCAACACCAGGTCCATGAGTTGGCTGGCCAGGTCGCAGGCATCGAACGGCAATGCACCGGGGGCGACCATGGCCCTCAGTGAAATACTCAGCACGTGAGCCTTGCGCCCTTCGCGAGAGCGAATGCCCGGGCCATTGCCTTCGACCGTGACCTGCACACCGGTTTTTTCGGCGTCGCCCTTAAAGTCCTGGTGGCTACCGACCTTGATGTCCGGGAAGGCCGCGTGCAGCACCGCGCCGATGGCCTGGGGCAGTTGGGATGGCTTTTCGATAAGCGTCATTTTAAGTAGCGTCCTTGCAACAATTACTGCGGGTCCTGGCGGGAGCCTTGGTTGATCCCGATGCGCTTGGCTGCCCACCGTTCATAAAGACCGATGGCCACGTCGGCACCGGCCATGGCGGTCAGGCAACCAATGGCGCCGGCGGTCCAGATCGACATTCCGGCGGCGTAGCACAGCATCAGGGCGGAAACCCCGCAAACCATGCACGCCCCGGAACGCAGGGCCAGACGGCGGATCAGTGACCAACCGCGGGCGCCCTCCTTGTCGGCCCGCCACATCTCGCCGGATACGCCGCCGATCACTGCCAATACGATCACCAGCCAGATAGGCATTTCCGCTAACGCTTGCTGTTCATTTGTCATGTCACGCCTCCTGGCTGAGCAATAGATAGTCCGTATTTCATTTACAAATGCTTGAGTAGGTAGGCATTCCAAAAAGCCCGGTCGCCCGGGCTTTTCAGTAATGATGTCCTCGGACTTTCGGCGCTACTGGCGCGGTACGGTCCTTTCCTCGATGTTTTTCCGACCACGATCCCTGTCTGCCGGATAACTGCTTCTGGTGCTTTACGCTGCACACCCGGGTCAGTTGCCAACCCTCTGAACCGTTAAGGCCGGTTCATCGCTGCCTGTTGTTGAAGCGGTGAAACTAAAGAGCGTCGGCATCCTTGCCGGTGTTGCCTGGCATCCCTGCCATCGCTTCGATGGCGTCCTTGCCGATGTTGCGTGCCTTCCTTGTCTTCCTTGGCAGCATCCTTGCCGCCTCCACCAGGCCTTGTTGGCTGGCTTGAGATGAAGAATATGCATGTACGCATATACAGTCAATGCACAAATGCATTTATTTTTGCTGCGGAAATGCGCATATGCATTAGAAGGCCTACTGGCTTGGGGTTTGCCGGTTTTCTGCGGGCGAAAAAAAACCCGCACATGGGCGGGTTTCTTCTTACGAGTGGGAGTTAGCGGGCGTACATACCCCACCAGAAAACATGACCGAGGATGCTGATCTGCTCGTCCTGGATATCCTGGAAGCTGTAGTCCTCATCGGGGTGTTCATCACGATTGAAGCTGCGCAGGCGGATACCGGAAGGCAGGCGGTAGAGCTGTTTAACCCGCAACTGGCCGTTGTGATTGATGGCATACAGGTCGCCATCGACGATGTCGCCAATGCCGCTCTTGCCGGCATTGACCCCCACCGTGGCGCCGTCGCGCAACACCGGCAACATACTGTTGCCGCGCACCGTCACGCACTTGGCCTGGTCGAACTGCACACCGTTATGCCGCAGGCTGCGCTTGCCGAACCGCAGGCTGGCCTTTTCGCTTTCCTCGATGACGAATCTTCCTGATCCAGCAGCCAATTCAACCTCGCGCAGAAAGGGGATCGACACCTCGTCATCATTGACGGGGGTGTCGTCGTCCCACAGGCTTATGTCCTTGAGTTCCGAATGCATCGGGTCGCGCCCGTCATCGCGCAAAGCGCCCACTGCTGCACGCCCGCGCAGGTAATCAGTGCTCACGCGAAAATACTCGGCGATACGGGAGATGTGTTTATCCGACGGATCAACGATCTTGCCGCTGAGGATCCGGGACAGTGTGGATTGAGGCACGCCAGTGCGTCGGTGAAGCTCCGTGGGGGAGATCCGGTCGCGGTCCAGCAGCTCTCTTAAGACGATAGAAACGTTGCGTTTTTGCATAGCGCGGATAGTGACGGGAGTTTGGGGGGTTGGCAAATGCTAATTTGCATATTTATGCATTAAACATCCGGATCTCACTTAATTCGAATCAGAACACTGTATATACAACCAGTTATCGACACTCTATTATTCCGACAGCTTGGTATTGCTGCCGATCAACACCTTGCATGTCGACAACTCAAGGCCTATGTATAAAACTCTTTGACAACGTAGCCAGCAACGACGGAGGTGCTCATGGCTTATTCAGCGCTAGCTGTCGCTAACGCCTTCATTGAACGTGCGAAGGAAGGCAAGCTTTCGGGCCTGACGCCCATGAAGCTGCAAAAACTGCTGTTTTATACGCAGTCCTGGCATTTGCGCGAACGGGATCAGCCCCTCATGGATGATCACTTCGCCCGCTGGCAATATGGCCCGGTCATTCCGTCGCTTTACCATGAGTTAAAATCCTACGGTAATCGCCCGGTGACCGCGTTGCTCAGCAACCTGAAGCCCGACGCTGAAGACATTGTCTTCGTGACACCGAGAGTGCCTGAGAGCGATACCTACACCCATCGTTTGATTGACCGGATCATCAACAAATACGGCAAGTGGTCTGGCACCCAACTGTCCAACCTCTCCCACGAGGACGGCACAGCCTGGGCCCTCAAGGGCGCCGACGGTTCGGCCATCGACTGGGAAGACATGGCCACACTCATTCACCCAAAGAGCCGCATCCGTGAGTGAAGAACTCGACAACCTGGAACTCACCTTGCCCCCCGTGGCAGGGCCTGACCAGGACACCCAAGCCGGTGGCGAGCAAGCCATAGGCACCGACGATGAAAGAAGCCAGAACCTCAAAGACCAGAAGGCTGAAAGGCAACTGCGCAAGAAATATGCGGGGCGTGCGTTTTGGTTCGCTGCGTGCGGGGTGATCTTCTGGGGGGTCCTGCTGGTGTGGAATGGCTGGTCGACGTATTACTCGGGTAAAGCGCCGTTCTCGGACAATGTGTTGATTGCCATCACTACGGCGACTTCAATCAACTTGTTTGCGGCGTTTCTTGGGGTGATCAGAGGGTTGTTTCCGGCTAGTGGGCGTAAATCCAAATAGTCTGGTCGTACTCATACCCTGACTTCTCTCTATCCGGCATTAAGGTGTGAGCACGCAAAAGTCAGTTAATCATCTTCAAGGCACTGATCTTTTTTTTAGTTTTTGCCGAGCTTATCCAGCAGCGACCGGCTGCAAAAATCGCACCGAGGTGGAGTTTCATCTTGCGGCCAACACCTCGGATTTCCGCCACGTCTGTATTGAGCAAGACCCGGTCCCGCTTAACCGGGTCGGTGCTATTGACCACCCCGACCAGCATCAACTGAAGCCGCAGCCGCGGCGGCTTCTGTCGTCGGCCAGTCAGCGGCGCGGAGTCTGCAAGGCGTGGTAGCCGTAATCGGCGCGAGCTTTGCGTAAAGGAACGCCCTCCTCGATAGCCGTACGAATATGTTCTTCGGCCTGGTGGATTTCTTCGGCCACCTCCAGCACTTCGCTCAGTGAGCCGGCCGGAATCACCACCAGGCCGTCACCGTCGCCGCGCAACCAATCATCGGGTTGTACCCGCACGCCACCCAGCGTAACGGGCGCCTGGATCGCTTCGACACGCACGCGATCCTTGCCGGTGCGCATCCAGTTCCCCCGGGAAAAGATCGGGTAGTTAAGCTCCAACGCACGGTCGACATCGCGGCAGATACCGTCAATCACCGTCCCGGCCAACTGCTTACGGGCGGCGGTAGAGGTCAGTAAATCGCCCCACACGGTGGTGTCGAGCCGCGCCTGGTTGTCGATCACTACCACCTGGCCAGCCTCAAGGTCGTCGATGTAGTCACCCACCGAGCCGCCGTCCAGGCCAATAGGGCCGTAGCGCAGGGTCCAGGCTTTGCCTGTGAGGTTGAACGACCGGTCCAGAGGCATGATGTCGGTGCACTGGCAAACGATTTTCAGGCGGTCCATCGCATCGCTGAGGTCGGTGCAACTCAGGGCGTCGAGGCGGGTAACAATAGAGGTTTGCATGATGTGGCCTTCCTTGTGTCCTGTGGGTTAACGCGCGGTGGCGTCGGCACTGAATGCGTGGATCTTGTCGACGATCTGGCGTGACGCCGTCCGGATTGCCGTGGTGGTATTGCCAGCGATGTGCGGCGTCAATTGCGCATTGGCAATAGCGGTCAATGGCGAGTCGAAGCGGTCTTTTTCAAGGGCAAAGGTATCGATGGCGACGGCTTTGATATGCCTGGGAAACTGGCGCATGAAAGCGGCCAACCGGTGTTCGTCGACGATCCCGCCGCGCGCGGTATTGATGAGGATTGATCCCTGGCGCATCTGCTGGAACTCGGCGGTGCCGAACAAGCCTCGGGTCTGCGGGGTGAGCGGCACGTGGATCGAGACGATGTTCGCCTCGGCCAGTAACTGTTCAAGACCTGCCCGCCGTTCAAGCCCAAGGCTGTGCGCCACCGGTTCGGTAAAACGTTCGGATCCGGTGGCGATCACCTTGATGCCCAGCGCCGCAGCCTTGCGCGCCACCTGCCGGGCAATGCTGCCGGTGCCCACCAGCCCAAGCGTCAGTTCGGCGTATTCGCAGGCAGGTGCCAAGGAGCCTTTTGCCCAATGGCCGTTGTGCGTTTCAGCGTTGTAGTCATCCAGGTCGCGCGACAGAAACAGCGCCTGGGCCACGACGTATTCGGCAACAGCGGTCGCGTTGGAGCCCGGTGTGTTGAGGATCGCCACGCCACACTGCTCGCACGCCAGCCGATCAATATGATTGATCCCTGTGCCAGCCTGGGCAATGGCGCGCAGTGGCGTGGCCAACGCCGGCGAGGTGGCAGCGCGGATCAGGCCAGCGCCCAACGGGATGTTCAGGCGCGTCTTGAACACGCTATAACCCCCGGCCTGACTCACGGCGGCAATAAAGCCAGGCTCGTCATGGCAGTTGATCTCGGCATAGTGAATGCGCGTGCCGTAGTGCTGCCGGATGCGCTCTTTGTCCGCGAAATAATGCAGGTTGAGGGTGACGCCCAGGCCCAGTTCAAGAAAGCGATCGACTTCCTCAAACAGTAACGGCGGCCCGGGGGCATCCAGTATCAAGGTGGTAAATGCCATACAGTTGATCCTCTTGGAGGGTAGCGCCTGCCGATACCCAGGTTGCCCTGGGCATCGGGGTTAATCACCAGGTGAAATGGTGGGCGCTTGCGGGATCGACCAAACCTGCATCGGTACTCACGGCCGCGAGGAACCCGCTGTAGAAATCATTCAGCGATGACGACTGGATGAACGCGGGATTGCTTTTGGCGTAGAGCAGAAACAAGCGATAGATTCGCAAGTTCTTTTCCTTGAGATAGACCTCGGCCCTGAGGCTGGGCCAGAGGTTGAGCAAGCTGCCTTCCTTGATTTTCCATGGATCCGCCGGCTCGGTGCCGTTGGTGGCTTTGTACACGAAGCGCTTACCTTCAATCACTTCCAGGTGCAGGCTGGCCAGCAGCTGTTCGGCGGTACCGACGGCTTCGGCCTTCAAGGCTTGCGCCAGCCTCTGGATGTGGGCCTTTTCCGGGATGCTGCCGGTCAGGGTCAGCCAGGCGCATTTGAGGTCGGTTCGCGCAATGGCGTAGGCCATGCCTTTGACGTAGGTGTGAAAGCTCTCATCCTCGTTGAAGGCCTTGGACAAGCAAGTTGCCGGCTCTTGCGCAAACTGCCCGACGCCGATCAGTTCGCTGTGCAATCCACCGGCCAGCAAGGCGCGGGTCCAGGGAATCGCACGAATGGCATCGGGACGCGACTCGAACACCTTGATGTTGAAGATACGAGAAGGCGGCCGGGTGCCTTTGGCGGTGGCCCTGACCACATCGAATCGCGCCAGGTCCCGCAGCAGGGAAGGCAGCGCCGGATGCTCGAAGAACGTCGCCTGGTAGCGGCGCACCACGCCCCCCCAACGTTGAACCCTGCCGGCAATGACCTCCTCGGACGGCTGCGGCTTGGGCTCGGCGTGCATACGGTACAACTGGCTGAGAAAGTTGACGGACTGGTTGCGGGTCAGCAGATGAGCGCGCATCTCCGCGCAGCCGGCCAGCATGAAGCGGGTTTCCGGGCCCTCCAGCGCGCCGAACTCCTGCAAGGTCTCGGCGATCACCCCATTACACCGTGCGTGTTCCCCGCCCATGATGACGTGGACGACCACCTCGATGCCATAACGGGCCGCGATCAACTTGTGCTGGTTGGCAATCGCCATGTTCAGCTTGTGCATGGCCTTGCCGCCTTGCTTGCCCGTGTCGCTGGGGCCAAACGTGATGTATTGGCGGTTGCCGCGCGTTGCCAGGTGCTGGCGGTACACCGGGTTTTCGTACACCTCATGCACCGTGGCCAGCGTGCGCTCGGCACCTGCCAGGTCTTCAGGTTGCAGAGCGATGTCAATCCCGTCCCGTACCTGGGCCGCTTTCATCAGGAACAGCACCTCCAGCGCGCTGAGGGCCGAGGTGTACTCGGCGATCCCGTGGATTTTCATCCGGTCGCGATAACGGTCAATCATTTCAAACCGTTCCACCGCGTTGCGCGCATCGTGCATGCGGATATAGCTCGGATCCTGCTCCATCAGCGCAATGTAATCCTGGCCGGCATATTGCTCGACTTTCCGCGTGTAAATCGGCGTGGTGCGTTGCAAATACTCCTGCCACAGGGCAGCGGGCGTCCGGGCCGCCCCGCCCTCCAGCGCGACCTCAAGGGCGGCCTGACGCGCACGCTCATCCAGCTCGTGATAGTGCCGGCCCTGGCCCAGGCCGATGGTTTCCAGCCACTGACTGGAAAGGATCTCATCGACCACGCAGCTGAACATCTCGGCGTTTTCACGAAACTCGATATCCAGATAGTGAAAGCCAAACGCATGCACCCGCAGCAGCAGACGGTCGATGGCGGCGGGCTGGGTAAAACGGATGCTGCTCAGTGCGTCGATCAGTTCGGCGGGACGCTTGAAATGCTCGGGATGATCCTTGCCCACGCGAGCACGAATCTCTTCAAGGCGATGCCGTGCGCCGCCGTCCTTGATCAGACTGTCGATATCAGCGATGTAGCGATTGCGCAGCGCCGTTTCCAGCGCCACCACCAGGGTTTCGGTGTGCTGGTTGGTGTCATAGGGGCGGCCATCCTTGTCGCCGTATAACCAGGTGAACAAAGTCAGCCATTTTTCCTGCGGCGCCAGGCCCAGGGCGTGATGCACGTCGGGCAACGCGTTATACACACTGTCGGCGTAAAAAATCTGTGACTCGATATCGGTGCCATTACTGCCCGACCACACGGCGTTGTACAACTCCAGCAGAAGCTGCGCAGTGACTTGAGGCTTTTTCAGGCCACGATCCTCGACGTGCTGTGCCAGTTTCTGCAAGACCAGCACAACGGAATGCTTGAGCTGGTCGGTTTCTTTGCACAGCACTCCCAGGCTGATATTCACGCCCGCAGGCGCTGCAATCAACTGCGGATCGAGCGTGAGCAACTGACGAGGCAGACTGGCTTGCGAAGCAATCTGGGTCGCCACACCCCTGACCGACAATTCGAACAGCAGTTGCTTGATCAGTAACAACTTCCAGAATGCCTCGACGTCTTTGCTGGAGCGCGATTCGAAGAACGCCTTGCCCAGAGCTGCGGCCAATTTCGAATCACCCTTGTCCAGATACGACAGCGTATCGATTTCAGCATAGATCCTGAGACAGGCACGGGCATGCGGGGTGTGGGAAGCATCATCCGTGTTGGCCTTGAGTGCGTGCTCCAGGGCTCGCCATAGGACGTCATGCAGTAGCGCGGGGTTGGTATGGCCGATTGAGGGGCGAGTTGATGCATTTTCCAGTATGGAGTTGATCACATGATTCATGGGTTCAAGCCTCGATAATTGTCAAATCCCTTGTTTGCAGTGCGCCGAACAGACACACGCAAAATCATCAATGTCCCAGGCTTAACCCACTGCGTCGCAACGAACGGAACTCACCTGTTCGCCGACAGAAAGCCCCCTTGTCGATACCGAAAAACGGCAAAAAAATGAAACAATTTGTTACATCTGTGAGCAATAAAACATGCTCCGAATTTTTCGACAAAAGACCTTTTTGGAATAGAGAGCCAGAAAAAAATGATAGGAAGCTAATAAAAATCACATCAACGATTCTTTTTAGTGCGGATGTTTTTTCTAAAACCCTGATTATTCGAAATTATATTCACCCGCTCAAAAACGCTCGCCCCGGAAAGAATCTCGCGAAGGCACGACCTGCGAGCGCAACTTAAACAATTCTTCATAAACACAACTTTCTGAAAAGCCAGAGCAGGTTCACGCGTTAACAGCGGTGTTTCCTTGCAAAACGCCTTGCACCACACCTCCAATCTTCTCCACGTCGCCAAGCTGCTCGCAGAAGATGCGGCGATGACCATGGAGACGGACCGTTACGCCTAGGCTTCGCATGATTTGCAGGAAATGGTCGAGGCGGTGGTTGATGATGGGGTGAAGGTGTTGGATTCGCCGGTTAATACCCAGTAAGCCGCGAAAATAGAAAAGGCGGGTAACCGCTAACCTGTGGCGGCGCCGCTCCTTTAGTGGTGGATATCGGGGCGGCACCGCTTTTGCTTTTTTACCTATCCGTTTGCGACCTGCGAACCCCCGACCTCGCGTGTTAACCTTGCCGCCATCGCAAAAAATGCTGGGCCAAGCGCCCCCTTTGCCCCATCACTTTCAACGAATTTGCCTACTACCCAATGAGTAAAAACACTTCAGACCTGTCCTCCCACACCCCGATTGTGTAGGAGTATGTGGGGGATTTTGGGAGATAGGCCCGTGATTGCGGGTTGTGACGCTCGCCCAAGGCAGGTTGCGTAAACGCATAATGGGCATTGGATGGCATAGATTGGCGTATGGTTTGCCCCATTTTTGCCCCACCTTTAGATTTTTTGGAGTAGGCATGCCGGCTAATAAGAATCCGACATTTTGTAGTGCGGAACCATCATGGGCAAACGCCTGCGTAGGGAATAATGGAAGCCCCGGCTATGTTGAGTATGCGGCAGGATTCTCGACTGCTGCAAATGTCTTAATTGATCAAGTGATTTCAGGCCGCGGCCTGAAATTGAGTGTCGATGAGCTTATCTATCCCGTGTGCTTCAATATGCGTCACTCTGTTGAACTAAGGCTGAAAGGAGCTATTGAGGAGCTAACTCATGTCGCATTTAAAAAGGGGCAAACACTTAGATTTGACCTCACCGGATCCCATGACATAGGAAACATATGGAGATATTTCAAGCATCAGTCTGAAATGCTCGATGACCGATACATAACACTAAACATCAAAATTAACTCCACTATATGTGACATTGCCGAGGTTGATGCAACAGGACAGGTTTTCAGGTATCCATTAGGCCATCAAAACGACAAACACTTAACAGATGTTTCAGCCATAAATTTTTTTAGACTAAAAGAAAAATTTATTGAGCTTGAAGGTTGCCTAGACGTTCTCCACAGGCTCAATGTATGGTTGCGCGAGGAATACTCTCAAGACACATTTACAACAAGTTTCTCTCGACCTATGCTATACAGGCTTGCACGCGAATTACCCCCACAGCAGTCTTGGAGTTCAGAAGAGTTTCCAATCGCGAAAAAAGCTTTAATGGCTAAATACGGAGTGAGCAATCGTGAGCTATCCAGAGCGATTGAAAAAATCAAAAACCATTACTTCCTAGCCGCAATGATCGGTGAACCTCTTCCAATAAAAGGCGTTGAGCGAGATCAAATTATACTATTTCTTGATCTCTGGGCTCTTCAGAACCCTCATGCAAAGATCACTGAAGAAAGTGAAAGTATATTCGACTACTTCACGATAGGAACTGAAGAATTAATTAGGGATATTGTAGAGCGTGCAAAATCAGAAACTATCGTATGGGATACGTTTTCTAAGATTCTGACCCCCGAGAGCCTTGCTGGACTGCATACCCTATTCTATTTCGCAAGAGATAGAACTTACGTGGAGCGCTATGAAAAAATATATCTCCAAGAGCTTACTGAAAGCACAGCGTATTTTGAGTGGGGCGGGGACAACGTCAAGAACAGCTTTATGCATGTGTTCAGAAAATCCAACGCAATGGACAACATACTGATGAGTTTATTTGCGCTGGGGCATAATGCTTTCGCTGAGGAAATCGTCAGTCGATATAGTGTAGATCAAGCGTTCCACTGGCTGAATGATGCAAGAAACGGGCATTTATTTTCTTATCCTGACTTTGCGATGTATTAATTAAAAAACCTCAAAAAAAAAAAAAAAAACCAACCAAGAGCGATTTTTTAACCCATCCCTTTATCAAAGTAAGTAACCTGTTAATCGGCAAGCAAACGAATAAAAACGTCCCCCATAATTTATTATTTACAGCTTAATTGCGCTCACCAATGAATCCCGGTCTCCTTGCGCGCTTTTTCAGACAAAAGCCTCACTTCATCGCTAGACATCATTCGCAATATCAACTCTCTATACTCTTCCAATGCACACTCCAACTCATTTAACTCAAGATGAATCTTGGTAACATCCAAAACATCATCACTATGAAGAGTTAATGTTTTCAACACTACCCCCCGCAGAGCCTCAGAACTTTCTTCAATCGGAAAAACCGTCCTAAAAAACAACCCTGCCCCTAAGTTAAACAAACTAAGTACCCGGTCACGCTTAGAACCTACAATTATCTTCAACCTCTTTTGAATCTGAGGATTTATGATGGACAACTCACTTCGCTCGCTAATATACCCATGTATTTCATAAAGCCGCCGCCCTTGCCGCCGAAGGACAGTGTCCCAAGTCTTCAACCGCATATTCAGAACACCATCTATCGCATCACTCCCTACCACTGAATATGGCGAAGCCACGTCTAGTAATTTCCTACCATCCTCTAAGACATCTTTGAGAAGAAAATAAATCTTGAGCAACTCTAAGTTATCGTTATTTTTTTTGGTCGTACTTTTAAACTTATTAAAGCTCATCGCTGCATCGGTCAGCACTTTAACGATAGCAACCATCTCTTTTATCATTACGCATCTCGATTCTTGAGCATCAGCCTTGGGCAGGAAAATTACCGTCATTTACAGCTTACAGACCAAAGTTGGTCGATTTTTGTAGTATAGCTCTGGCTCATCACATCACGACGCATACCCCAGTCAGGCTCCGACGGCACGCTAGCTGAGCGCAGAGTCCCCCTCCCCCACCGCTCATTGATCTGGTCCAGTACCTTCATCACCTTCGTTGCCTCAGTAGGCTGCGATGTGGCAAACAAATCATCTGTGTACTCTCCTGGGTGGCAGAGGTTGAGTAATATTACTTCTGCCTTGCTGTACTTGAAGCCTACCCGAAATATGCGATCAAGCGCGCCTACCGCCGCCTGAGTGAGCAAGCGCACGTCGTTAGTAGGATAAGGCAAATCCACTATCACGCCATTGGCGTACTTTGCCTCCTCCGGGTTGAACATCCCGGTGCGAATACAAACACGCACCTTCTTGCATAGAGAATTCTGTGCGCGGAGCTTTTCAGAGGCTCGCATCATGTACGTAGCCACGGCCTCCTTAATCGGTTGCAACTCCGTCAACCGCTTACCGAACATGCGGCTGCAGCAGATCTCTTGCTTTGGCGGATCGGGCTCATCCAGCTCTAGGCAAGGCGTGCCGCCCAGCTCTCTGGCCGTCTTCTCGATCACAACGCTGAACTTCTTGCGGAGCGCCCATGGGTCCGCCTTAGCCAGGTCCATTGCAGACTTTATACCCATCGCATCGAGGTGAAGCTTCATCTTGCGGCCAACGCCCCACACCTCCGCCACATCCGTATTACGCAGCACCCAGTCCCGCTTAACCGGATCGGTAATATTGACCACCCCGCCAGTCTGCGACTGCAGCCGCTTCGCGGTGTGGTTTGCCAGCTTCGCTAGAGTCTTTGTATGAGCAATACCCACACCGACAGGAATGCCGGTGCAACGCAGTACCTGGGCGCGGATCTGTCGGCCTAAGGCATCCAGTCCACCGATACCAGTCAGGTCGGCGAATGCCTCGTCGATCTAAAGGAAAGATGTCAACCCATGGACATGAGTGAAGCCCACGCCAACTCTAGTTTCCCGCTGAATACACCATGACCATGGATATCCACCTACGAAGCGCTTTCAGAGCCTAATCTGTCCATACCGAAAGCCGCTGTTGACTGCGAGCAGCAGGAGCTGACATCAGGTTAGGGTATAGCCCAGCCTGACACCGCAGCTTGTCAACATAATATTATTAGTTATGATTACTTTGAATCATTTTTTTTGGACGCTGGCGTAGAATGAGAGGCTCAATCACATGTCATTCCACCGGCTGCTGATGACATTCCTCACTCGAACCCCACCGTACCAATTCGAGAGAAGTGACGCTTCATGAAAAATCATCCTGACACAGTTGAGCTGTTACAGAAAATTGATAAGCTGCTGACGGCAGTGGAGTCGTTGCATAATTGCCTCCAAACCCTCGAAGCTGTACCCAATGACAGTTACGATATTGCCCGTACCCAATTGCGTAATGCGGCCCGCGAGGCCTCGCACGTGATCGAGCGCCATCGAAGCACGCAAGAACTGAATCAAAAATCAGAGCAAAACGTGCCGCACTCTTTGGCGTTGCTTGCTTCTGCCGAAGCGGCGGAATGGCGCGCCAATGAACTCAGAAAAAATGGCGATTATGCCGAAGCACGCCAAGCCAGCGAACGTGCCATTACGTTACGCCAAGCGGCATCGGAAGCTGCTGTGATTGAACGCCGGCAAGGCATGCACCTTGTGCAGCCAATTGGTTAGAAGTAGCAGTCTTCATGGCAACTACCGCAAAAACTCGATCCGTCACCGCTCATGTACCTATGCAGTTAGCCGAAAAGGTAGATTTAATGGCTGAGCGGCTGGAGCGCTCCAAGAATTGGATCGTCAAGCAGACTCTGGCTGCTTGGATAGACCAAGAAGGGGGGCGCAGTCGCCTGACACGCGAAGCGTTGGCCGATGTAGACGCTGGTCATGTGATTGACCACTAAGCTGTCCAAGCCTGGGCCGACAGCCCCAACACCGAATCGCCATTAGCAATCCCGAATTGATGGAGTTGAATTGCACCAGCAAAGCGCTTTCTGACCTTGCTCGCCTATATGAATTTCTGGCGACGGTGGTGGATCAGCCTGCCGCTGCTCGTACTGTACAGCAACTAACAGTTGCCCCGACAACGTTGCTGGCAAATCCACGCATCGGTGAGCGGCTAGATGAGTTCGAACCTAGCGATGTGCGCCGAATCCTGATTGGCCACTACGAGATGCGTTACGAAATTACGGGATCTATCGTCTACCTGTTGCGCGTGTGGCATAAACGCGAGAACCGATAGATAAATTTTTAACACAAATCGCATTCTCCGCGACGATTCCAGGGAGAGGATCAGTTCTCCTCAGAGTTGACAGCCAGAGTCTCGTTTCCTCGATATTGAATTTCAGACCCTGTATTTCCATAAGAACGAGAAAGTTTCTTGAGATTCGGTAATGCCCGCAGGTAGCACAGTGACGCTCCTCCCAATCGCCAATTGACCGTTGCAAACCAGTCTTTTGAGCGCATATCAAGCAGCCCATTTACCCCTCCATGGAGCAGCCGTGACTCTTGCGAGGCAGGGACAAAGCACAGTTAGATTTTATTGGCAACTTTACGGTAGCTGCTTATCGTGAGAAAGCCATATTCGTAGCGAATATTTTCCTTAAATTTTGGCACTCAACTTAATGAACAAAATCTCCGAACGTACGTTGGCTGGCTGGAATTTTACGTTGAGCACCACGAAGCGGGATCGCTGCCAGCGCCCTTGAAGGGCTCATGGGTGGCGATTTTTTAAATGCACACAGTCTCTACGCTGGCTTCAGATTCGTACCTGGTGGAATTGGTGGAAGCCGTTGAGCTGGCTCGCATTGCTTGGCGGGATACGGTTAATCACCTGCAACACGTTTCAGATGACGTTTGGCTGGGTCAGATGGAAGCAGTGGTGTGTCTTGAAATCCAATACAGAACCCAGCAAGAGCAGCTCTGTCGTTACCTCTACAAAACAGTAATGAGCAGTGGCGGATAATTGCTGCTCTTGGATAGCGCCAATCATTCAAGCCTACGCTGGGCGGGCTTTTTGAGCATCCGAGGGATACGATATCTGACAATCCATTGCCCGACACGGGTTTCAGATTAACCTTACACAGAGCGCTCGCCGAGATGAAGTTGCAGACCGTTTCCATTAAAGTCCTTGTACGTTACGGTCTCCCTGCTCATCTCAGAAGACCATCAGGAACCAGCCTTGCGGGGAGGCGAGTCTTGAACACAGGAGAAAAAATTATCTGAAACGCGGTGCCTCCAAGGTCTGCGTTGGGCTCATGACTTAGCGAACCATCTAGGTTCTTTACCAGTTCAGTGATCACCTTCATTCCCAGCCCCGACATTTTATGTACATCAAAGTCAGTCGGGAGGCCTCTGCCATTGTCGCTCACAGTCAAGCAGCATTGGTGCTGATATGGTGTTAAATGAACGTTGATTTTAGAGGCTCCATATTTCAATGCATTGGTCACCAATTCGTTAACAATCAGACCGATTCGGCTGAGTTGTTCACTATCCAACGCCAGTGGGACGGCGTCGACTGAGATTACCATCTGGCTTTCAGATCCCAGCATCGTAGATAAGCCAGCGCACAATTGGACGAGATAGTCAGCACTATCCAGCGTAGAGGCTGCCTTGCCGACATTAATATGTTTATGCACATTGGCTACAGCAAATATCTTGGTTGCCGCTCTGGAAATCTCCTTAGCCGCTTCAGAGCTGCCCAGCTGAGCACTTTGAATGCTCAACATCGACACAATCAGATGAAGGCTATTCATCACACGATGGTCGATTTCTTCGGCCATTAAGTGGGAATGATTCAGCGCCGCTTCCTTTTCCGCGATGGATCGCATAGCAGACAGGCGCAGCTCCAGTTGATCCATCACAACGCTTGCAAGATCCGTCAATGTGTCTAGCTGGTCTTGGGTGACCGTACGCGGCTGCGTGTCCAAAACACATAGCGTGCCAAGATTGAAACCGTCGTGGGTATGAAGCGGTACTCCCAAATAAAACTGTAACCCGAATTCGCCTGCGACGAGGGGATTAACGAGCGTACGAGGGTCGTGTCTAGCGTCCGTTACTAACCAAGGTTCTGCCTGGAGGATCGCGGAAGAACAAAGGCCTGAATTGCGGGGAATTTGTTTTACGTCGAGTCCGTGATGAGATTTGAACCAGATTCGGTCTGTATCGACGATGCTCACGATTGCTATCGGAGTTCCAAGAAGACGAGCTGCTATCGCGGTCACACGATCAAATGCGCCATCCGGAGGCGTGTCTAGGATGGCGTACCTGCGAACAGCGTTCATCCTGAGCGCTTCCTCTTGAGCGGACTTACTAGAACTGACGGGATGAGTCACGGTGTTCATAGTGTGCACTCACAGGAATAAGGCCAGTAGCTGTGCTCTCGGGTTCGATGGAATGCCCCAAAAAAATTGGAACTTTTCTATGGCCTCGCGCACAGGGAGCAAATTGGATGATAGCAGAGTGTGCATTGCTACACTATTACGTGCGGAACAGCTGGACATCCTACGCTGCGCTCAGTGCGCCGGTATCTTGTGGTTAGAAGAAACCAAAAGGTTAGCGTACGTTTTTTCCGGGTTCTCTCGGCCGCCTTCCGGAACACCCCGGATGGCAGAAGTCCGCATCCGACACTAGGTTCACGCCAGCATGACGATAAGCCTGGACGATCAAACGCGAGCAGAACTGCCTCCGGTCGGCCACGAAGGCAGCTAACAGTAACCGTCTGGCCAACTCACCGCTCAGCACACAGACCAGCTCGAACAGGAATGAATGGAAAGCAAAGTCTTGCCCGCAGGTATACCGATTGACTAAGCCTATATCTGACGTAGCTCATGCAGAGCTTGGCAACGGGTCGCAATCGGCGACGGCTTCATTGTATACTTCGGTTCCGCATACCCCTTGAGCACAGGAACATCAGCATGACTGTACTCCAAACGATCTACTGGCAGCCTACGCCGCCTTAGCGCTACGCCCCCCTCGCAACACCTGCTTCCGCTAGTCTCGCTCGCGGGCGCACACTGCTGTACGCCTGGTTTTTGCACCTCAAGCACACAGCAAAAAATCCTCAAAATTTGAACTTGTATCGATTCGTTCGCCATTCCTTTGGCGTGCGCGATGCTTTGCCTTGGATATTCTGATGCTGCAATCGCTCAAACAAACGTGGTTTTCCAACGTCCGTGGAGACGTGCTAGCAGGTCTCGTAGTCGCCCTGGCATTGATCCCGGAGGCCATTGCCTTCTCGATCATTGCCGGCGTCGACCCCAAGGTTGGTCTCTACGCCTCCTTCTGTATCTGTGCTGTTATTGCCTTCGTCGGCGGTCGTCCC
Organism: Pseudomonas sp. DW-iso17; assembly: GCF_058725345.1. Lineage (NCBI taxonomy): Bacteria > Pseudomonadati > Pseudomonadota > Gammaproteobacteria > Pseudomonadales > Pseudomonadaceae > Pseudomonas > Pseudomonas sp. DW-iso17. Next base: position 75,079 of record NZ_JBZXEA010000013.1, read on the forward strand.
GGCATGATCTCGGCGGCTACCGGCGCCATGGCACTGCTCATGGTTACTTTGGTTAAAGAGCACGGACTTCAGTATCTGCTGGCAGCCACGTTGCTCTGTGGGGTACTTCAAATCCTCGCGGGTTACCTGAAGCTAGGTTCGCTGATGCGCTTCGTCTCTCGCTCTGTGATCACGGGTTTTGTAAACGCATTAGCGATTCTGATTTTTATGGCGCAGTTACCTGAATTGACCAACGTGACCTGGCACGTCTACGCCATGACCGCAGCGGGCCTAGGGATAATCTACCTGTTTCCGTATGTACCTGTGATTGGCAAGCTGATTCCTTCGCCATTAGTGTGCATCCTGACACTGACTGCACTTGCCTTTTACCTCGGGCTGGACATCCGTACCGTGGGTGACATGGGCCAATTGCCGGACACACTGCCGATTTTTCTGTGGCCTGAAGTGCCGCTGAACTTTGAAACCCTGCGCATCATCTTTCCTTACTCCGCAGCGCTGGCAGTTGTAGGCCTATTGGAGTCGATGATGACCGCGACCATCGTCGACGGTCTGACGGATACCACCAGCAACAAAAACCGCGAGTGCAAAGGTCAGGGTGTGGCCAACATCGCCGCTGGCATGCTCGGCGGGATGGCAGGTTGCGCGATGATCGGCCAGTCAGTCATCAACGTGAAATCTGGTGGCCGCACCCGCCTCTCGACATTGTGTGCCGGCGTTTTCCTGCTGCTGATGGTGGTATTTCTTGGCGAATGGCTCTCTAAAATCCCGATGGCGGCACTCGTGGCAGTGATGATTATGGTGTCCATCGGTACCTTTAGCTGGGATTCCTTGCGCAATATGAAAGAGCATCCGCTGTCGACCAACCTCGTCATGGTGGCGACCGTCGTGGTCGTCGTGGCCACTCACAACCTGGCCTACGGCGTATTGGTCGGTGTGCTGCTGGCGTCCCTGTTCTTTGCCAACAAGGTCGGACACTATCTGGACATCAAGAGCACTCTGCAAGAGGCGCAATCGCATCGGACTTATTACGTTGTGGGCCAGGTGTTCTTCAGCTCTGCAGACAAGTTCACTGAGGGTTTTGACTTCAAGCAAGCGCTGAAAAAGGTCACCGTCGATCTCACACAGGCGCATTTCTGGGATATTACCGCCGTCGCAGCGCTGGATAAGGTCGTGATCAAGTTCCGCCGTGAGGGCGCTGAGGTTGAAGTGCTCGGTCTCAATGAAGCCAGCGCAACAATCGTTGACCGCTTCGGTATGCATGACAAACCCGGTGCCATCGACAAGCTCATGAGCCACTAAGGAGGACGACAATGACCCACGTAATGGCATGCAGATAACTCACAATCCGCATTGGCGGTCTGTGATTACGCAGCATGGGCTTCGCAACGTCTCAGCGCTCCCCCTGACCTTGCTTCATGTGCTGGATAAGGAGAAATATCCTGCATCCGCTGACCTCAGCGGCAATATCGGTCTCGGCAGCAGTGAACATCTACTGGAAGATCTGGCCACGCTGGATGCGCAGCGTGCAAAACTGGCCTTGGAGCATGGCCAACACATGCTGGAAAAGGCCAGGGAGCGAACGGCCATTTCCGGCGCTGCGTTTCCTGAGCTGAAGCAGCGCCACGGACACTTGGTAGAAATCTGAGCGACCTTCAGGAGGATTCGACTGTTGGTGATAGGAAGAGTGGGTGAAGACAACTCACGCAACGCGCACAGCCTTGGCAGCCAGATAGAAGCTGTGGTGCGAACAATTCACCGGCCTATCCTGATCACAGCTAGCAGCTATAAAAAGCCCGAAAAGGTGATGCTCGCATTTGACGGCAGCTCCACTGCCGTATCCGTCCGGCGAACACGCCTTGCTTCCCGATAGATAATGCTGCGCCCTCGATTCTCGACTGTTCAAAGTTTCAAGCTACGCTTAGGGATCCGGAGCATATGCAAAACAAAGCTTATTCCCCTCTGGATCCCGACAATATGCTGCATAGAAATCTGAAGCATATTCTCGAAAGCCCGGCTTACCCTCATTGGTTCCTCCCATCTCAATAGCAAGCGCCCAGACCTCACGAACCTGGGCCTCCGAAGCTGCCAGAAAACTCACTTGAACACCGTTCCCCCAAGTGGCTGCAAGACCATTTATAGGGTGCTGGACGTAGAACTGGGGCCATCGCCTATTGGGGTATCGCCAGCCTACGCCGCGAGCAGCCCCACCGTTCCCTTCAGGCATCTGGATAAGGCCTAGTTTCGCCAGCAAGGCGTCGTAAAAGACTACCAAACACTCAAGATCCCTAGCTCCGACGTGCACGTGACTGAACATAGGTATACTCCGCGAAAGGGGGACGTGTCGCTTTGTGATAATGCGCAAGCACCGGGCATCACACATTGTAATGTCGCCCCGGTGCACACGGGTGTCTAGCCATCTTTGCTGGACTTGACCGCAGCCATTGTGCTGTGGAACACGGTGTTTCTCGAGCGGGCAGCCCAAAGGTCAGCCGACGCCGGAAAGCCGGTGAATACAGATCTGTATCAGTACCTGTCGCCGTTGGGCTGGTAGCACATCAACCTGACAGGCGATTACGTGTGGCGGCAGAGCCACAAACTGGAAGATGGAAAATTCAGGCCGCTACGGCAGGTCGGAAAACCTTAGTATACGATTTTCCCGGTTCCTGCTCACTAGCGGTCGACGGCCAGTTCGTGGAATGCGCACTGACGTATGCGTCCTGTCAGCGGTGTCCAGCCAACACATCTTCCAAGCTCCGGCATTAAGCGCCACGGTGTCTCCGGTTTTAAAATGAACACCATCGCGCTTATAGCTGGGTTTGTGTAGGTGACTCCAAACGACGCTTACCAAAGAACTTTCTCCGATGGGCTTTCAGAGCAAATCACGCCTGTACACTCGAACCTGCGCGGTAACTTGGCGTCATGACCTTTATTGCGATTGTGGCACCTGTTAACAGGGCTATTACTCCCAGCATCTCAAGACCGGTAGGTAGACGGTTTTCGGCGATAAGGCCGAACGCAGCGGCGAAGATCGTTTCTACAGAAATGAGCTGCCCAGACAGGGCCATGGGTAACCGCTGGCTTGCAATGTTCCAAGCCCATGCCCCTCCAACGGAGGCAAAACATGCCAGCGCTGATGCTGCGGCGAAAACCGGTAGAGTATTGTCCAAACGTAGGTCAATGTGCGGGTAGCTATATACCCCAAACACAAGCCCGAAAGGTAAGAAAAGCAGGACGCTGACACCTGCTCCACTCATCATTAGTCCAGTCCAAAGACCTGAATGTACTTGGGGAATTTTTGCCAATATCTTTTGGTTTAATATGCTGAACATTAACCAAGCCAATACTGCGCCTAACGCATAACCTACTGCCACAAGGTACGAGGGCGCGCCTCCATCTAAAACGCTGACCAAAATTCCATAATTCGTTGCAACCAAACCAAAAACTGCCAGAATTATGGGTGCACAGAAGCTGCTCCAGGAAACTGTTCGGTTGATCAAATTGCCTGTGATGGCAACTATAACCGGCGTAGCGCTCAAAAATGCGGGTGCGATTATAGCCCCACCGTGAAGTACACTTCCCATAATGCATCCTATGTAAAGAGCATATCCTAGGACGCCAAGCAGCCCGGCCATCATAGTTGAACGCCAGCTTAAAACTGGATCGCCAGGCCAATAAACACGAATAACAACAAGACCAATGCAGCCAGAGATGATGAATCTCAATGTAATAAAATCAACCGGTCCAAAATCTCCCATCATGTAAGGAGACAGAAAATTAAGCGCCCAGCTGAACGTAGCGAAAATTGCAGCTGCAATCCCAATCACATAGGATTTTGACATCGCCTCTCCTGTGACGGGCTTACACGCCCGATTTTAGATAATAGGATCGCAATATTTCGAGGAGCGAATCTCCTTACCGTCCTTTATACCAATAAATTGTGACCCATAGGCCGTCTGAGTTGGTTTACCCAAGTTAACGCCCATCCCTACGTCGCCACCACTTTCAGACTTGCCTTCGAACATGGATTTTGTCTAGTCGTGAGCGCCAGTCTAGAAAGCGCATTGTCACAGCAAGTCGGGTCTTACACGGCCGCAGCGCTGTCGCGCTACCTTGATGACGGTGCCGTACCCATAGACAACAAATGGGCCGAAAACCAAATCAGGCCATGGGCTCTTGGGCCGAAGAACTGGCTCTTTGCAGGGTCGCTGCGCAGCGGTAAACGTGCGGCAGCGATCGTGAGCCTGATCCAGTCTGCACGGCTGAATGGTCATGATCCGTATGCTTATCTGAAAGACGTTCTCAGACGCCTGCCGACGCAGCGGGTGAGTGAAATCAAGCAGTTGCTTCCGCATAAGTGGGAGCCCGTTTAATCATGTAAGGGTGACGCTCGGACGTACACACTTAAGTTCGTCTGGCTGTAGCCAATAAGGCGGCTGCGCCGAGCATCATTGCACCCGTTATGCGATTGATGATCGACAATTTCCGCTTCGAAGGGTGCAGAGATCGAATGATGCTGCCAGCAAGGGCCCAGCCTATAGCGGCGATAAACTCGACCGCAATGTAGATTGCACTTAAAACGACGAACTGGGCAGTGAAGGAGGCGCCAGTACCAGCAACAATGAATTGGGGAACAAAAGCAGTGAAGAGCAAGATTGCTTTGGGGTTGGTCATGGCAGTCATGAACTCCCTGCGTGCCAAGGAGTAGGCATCGACAGGCTGGAATACCGAAGCCCCATCTTCGTGACAATCACGGCCTATCATCATTCTTACGCCGAGATAGGCGAGGTAAAGGACACCTACCCACTTAATAATCTGGAAAGCGGGTTCAGACGCCTCTAGCAATGCGCCTAAACCGACAATCACCATTGCGATCATCAATGCAAAGGCCGTACACCGACCTGACAGACCGACCACTGTAGGCAGCAAACCCTGCCTGCTGCCATTTGCGAATGCAAGCAGGTTGTTGGCGCCCGGTGAGACGGCAACGATTGCTGCTGCGGGGAGAAATAGGAGGAGTTGGGCTAGGGTCATGGTTGGAACCTCGGCATCGACAATAATTGATTCTAGCCAGAGCTTGAATAGTCTCTACGAGGATCGGGCATATTTCGCAGCGCCTATCCTTTGGAGAAGCGGTGTTCAGGTGTTTGTTGGTAGCTTCGGAGTATGCTTTGGGGTCAGTAAGGTGTGTTGGCTAGACGCTTACTACGCTTCCGCAAATCACCTTTGTTTACGTTCACCCCCGCTGAACCCTGGATGATAGCAGCATCTCATGCTCACTGGATTGTTTGCGACGTCAAAGGGCCCGTGCCGTACTCACTGGGCTTGTGTCTCGTAACCAAAACGATCTAAAACGTTAGCGCACGACCACAAGCATAAGTACATCCTGCGATGGTCCCCGCTAAATTCAGAGAATTAAAACTGTCGCAGGGTATAAAAATCTGTCGCAGGCTGGTCGCCGTTGTGACGGGTCGCTGCCAAATAAGTATTCTCCAGGCGTCGTACCTGACAGACGTTTCAGATTACTAAAGATCAAATACTGACTCTGTTGTGAATCTGAACTGCGTCTTTGGAAAAGGAGGTTGCCTTGGCTTGCGTGGGTTTAGTGAACGGCTGTCGTACTGTGGCCTCAGTGCTTAGCGATGAAGATTGGAAGAAAGTAGTGAAAATATCGAAAGGCCGCCAGGTGCTCATGCCGGATACGAAACTTCCGGCACAGGCCAAAACCCTCAGACGGGATGGAGGCATCACCAGGTACTTTTCCCATTTTCCTGGAGAGAGCCCTGAGGGCTACTCCAGCACTGAAAGCCCAGACCATATCGCCATGAAGGTGGCCATTTACAAGAAGCTGGTTGCTCTAGGCATTCAAGCCGAGCTTGAAGACGGCGTAGACGATTGGCGGGCTGACATTCTGGTTGGCGACTCGGCCTTTGCTCCGCGCCTAGCAATAGAAGTGCAGATTTCGCCTCAGTCTGCGCAGCGGACATATGAGCGCACTGAACAACGCAATCGCTCTGGTGTTCCGACTCTTTGGATATTCGGCAGTATCGGCCTGACGGGCGTTATCAACGAGGATCTAGCACGAACAAACCCCGTGTTCGTCGCAAAAACACCACTGGATGCAGCCGATATAGCGAGTGCAGTGTGTCGTGGCCAAGCATTCTACGATGACTTGTCGCACTACCAGCAAACGCCAGCAAGACCAGTTGCGCTGCTCATAAACTGTGCATGCGGAGACAGATGGCTCTACCCGTTCGGCTGTGTTTTGCTTCTCAACAGAATCTCCGGTGAAACTGCCCCAATGTTCATTAGTTGCTTTAGGACAAGCAGGGTGGGAAAGGGGCTTCTACCTACAGCTAGAATGAGGGCGGTGGAAAGATATTTTGACCTGGGCATGTCTGCCGTGAAAGTTAGCGCCGAAAAATATGGCGTTGGGTTTGGACGGCCATCTGAGGTCTGGCATCGTTACGGGCGCTTTGGAAACTCAAAATCAGGCATTCGGGTATGGGAGCGAAGCTATAGCTGCCCGACCTGCACCAGCACGCCTGAACCGCTGACGCGGGGCTTACCAAAGAATGTAGCCCTGTCGATGTGCCCGGTCCCCGTCGCCACTACCGTCGATGCGCGTTCTGTTCTTAGCGTCACACCGAGTTGGAGAATGAGCAGAAAGGACGGCTGGGTTGAGTCTGTAATGTGTGAACGTAGATGGAAGGATGAATTCATCTACCCGCTCAGGTCGGCAATTGCGCAGGCGTGACTCGCTGAACAGTTGCAACATGCCTAATCGGGTGGTCGCGACAGTTTTAATTCTCTAGGCCTCCGCTCCACAGCAGAGACTTGAGGGTTTGCGACAGTTTTGCGTTTCCTCCAGAGTTGGCTTGAAGCCCCAGAAAGCCGGGCTTCGCAGCGACAGTTTTAATTCTCTAAATCCACCGCGACTGTCGTGATGATCCGCCTCGACGATACTCCAGGTGTCGTCTCGTCCCCCTGGTCAGTCAGCAAGGTCAGCCAAAGCGGACGCTCGTTGAGCATAGCCTCACAACACGCTCATTGAGTATCGCCCCTAGCCTTGCGGCTAGTTGCGGATCGTGTACCCCCACGACTGCCATCTCAAAGCTTTCTGGGCCCGCGTGGATCCAACGATAGTATGTTGGACGCAGGTAACTGTCGTTCAAGCTCAGCAATACGGTCATACAGCTCTATGATTTTCGCATCCGCCTCGCTCAATAAACTTGCTAGCTGGTCGCGCTGTCGGGCAACCTGCTCAATCCGATCTCGCAAGGCGCGGCTTTTCTGACGGGCAAGATGATTTATCTGGTTCAACGAACGAGGTCGCTCCTCCGCATGTTGTTCGATGTAGGTTTTTATCTCTGCGATGAGACTCGGGAAACGTGATTTCTTAAGTGCCGACGGATCGCTCCCGGCCTCTTTGGCCACGTTGTTTTGAGTAACCGGTGTCCCCTTCGTTAGAAGCTGCGGCTTATTGAGTTTCAAGCGCTCAAAAGCCTCGCGATATTGATCGGCCGCGCTGCGACGCGCCGTGAGTTCAACGTCCATTTGCTCCCCCTATGACTCGCCGGAAGCTCTCTACGCTTCGTTGTTGAGCGATTAAGGACTCCATTAGCGGACTTCCGTACTGAGCATTAACAAGCCGCTCTTTGAGGACATGTTCAAGATCATCGACTGCGTCCAATCGTTCTGAGTCATACAGCACATCAGGGCAAGGTTTTTCATCCTCCGAATCACCGCCCCCGCAATGAGCAATGTTGTCGACTCCTCCGTACGGACAAGGCTTGCGACTCGAGCAAACGCCAAGAAGGATTTGGCGACATGCTGCGGCACCCTTCTTCGCCAAACCGATCATCTTCTTTGCATCCTCTGGCGTGATCAGCCGAACGATCTCAGCCTTACGTTTATCTCCATGGGGACTTACAAAACGCTCACTCGTAAGCTGCTGTAACTCTCTACCAAGCGTCTCGTACATCGTGCGAACGTACAGCGTGTGAGCCTTATCCTCTAGACGCATCTGCGAGTGATTTTGTCCGTAGTAAAGGCTCATCGCTCGGGTGACGTGCTTGAGTTGGTACTGAAGCGAGGCATCGCTTACGAGCCCGGAAGCTTGCATGTTTACTGCACCAGTTCTACGCAACTGATGCCATGCTAACGGCCATACCGCGCCCACTTGATAGTCCTCCGGCAATGTAGGAGTAGCTAGCCGGGCCAATTTCAAATCCTCACTCGTGATACGCAAACGCTCCAAGTCAAACACCTTGCCGTAGTGGCTCAAAAGGTCGGAATATGACGGAATACTTGGTCTCAGTGAGTGATCATTTTTCTTGCTCGATGGGGCCCACGGTTCGTAAGAAAACGAGGTTAAAAAACGCCCCGTGAGCCCGCTCGCAGCTACATGAGGTGCGTATAATGACCGAAACAGAGAAATGACCTCCATCGCCCTCACTGCGACCTTTACAGATGGGGATGTGACCCACAGGGCGTCGCTATCGGCCTGCGTTTTCGTCGTCTGTCCACGTAACAAAAAAATGTCGCCGAAATTCTTGTCGTGCTCGACCTCAAGGCATCCCGCTCGAAGATTCCAAGCTTCCTCGACTCGCATGAGGCTGAAGTTAAGGATGTAAGCTAAACCTGCGCTATTGACCAGTTTCAGATAGCTAGTCAGCGTTCTTACTTGCAATTCACCACTGCGCCCCACCCAACGTTCAAGTAGCTCAAAAATGCCGAAGCGTTTCGCGGTATCTGCAAACGCTCCGAGAAAACGAAGCCCCGTTTTAGCGCCTGATAAATGCATCTTATGGCCGCAAAAAGGTTGTGCGTTTGCGCACGCCACTCTTTTTGAAACTCTATGATTATGTTCGTAAGCCTCAATGCTGAACCGGTAACAAGCTTCAACTTGTTGTTGATGGGATAGGAAGTCATCAAGACACTCTCGCAGCCTGGTGACTTGGTAGTGCCAAATACGTGGAGGAATGTACGGTGTTTGAGCTGTTTGGTGGGGTGGAAACAGCGCAGCCAGACGGGTTAGCGAGCCCGAATCCAGCAAAGTAAACCCTACGGCGCTGCGAGACGCGTATAGCTCATGCATTAACGACAGAAACTCAGTCTTTCTTGAGGCATGAAGAAAGGCAGGGATTTCCTCGCATACGCGTGGAAAGCGGCTCAATTCGCTGGCCAGTATTCCTGCCTCTTCACACAAAACAAACAACCGCCGCATCTGATCGAACCGCGTCTTTAGAGATCGATAGCCGCGAGCGCCGTACGGCCCGTATAGCCACCAGCCTGTGATGATACGAAGCAGATCAGCGTTCGCCGAGCTAATGGGCGCCGCGACTTTTGTGGCGGGGCCATCCCCGAAATTTAGCGTTAACGCCTTCTTGGCCCATGGGTCAAGCCTCCAAACTGGGTCGCCCCAACGGCTTACTACTTTGCCCTGTGCATCAATTACGACAGGCCAATCAGGTGGCGGAGGCCAGCTCTCAGGACGGTAATTTGGCGCTCCGGGAACGGCGAGAGGCGACTCAATAGAAAGCCCTAACGTCGTGAGGATATTCATAAGGAAGGTCCCGCTGTAACTTCCGCCAGCCGAATAAATCCGTCCCAAGCTGGGTGATAACTCTCCTCAGCTATGCGAGCCAGTGCCTCCTCAACCCAAAGCCGACGCACCTCGCTACTTTCTTGAAAGAACCGCAGCTTCGCACTCAGACGCTCAATCGCAAGCATTGCAGGATGGTCAGCCTCCTCAGATCTATCCGTGGAAGCTGGACGATATCTAGTTAGCTCCAAGCTCTTGAGCACGCGCAAACTACTTAGCGACCAGACGTGATCTTCGCTTTCAATATCCCGATGATTGACGCAGAAGAGGCAACCAGCAGCGTTGATACAATCGGGATCAGGTGCATTCGTCGGAGCATCTACGACCGATTCTGGCAAGGACGTCGCACAAGCACCTGGAGCAGGTGAGCAAATGACGGGATCTGATTGCCGGTGAAATCGAGTAATTTCAATCATCGCAATTTGCGGATTGGGCTCAGCGTACACACGGATCAACGTTTCAGCTGTGTGCTGTGCGATTTCCGCGACCAGTTCAGGGCGTTGCGATTCACGTAACAACCAGTTAATACGAGCACCCCGTAGCTTACGTGGTCGAACGAATCGAATATTGGAATCGGTACAGAGGCGCACTAGAGCTGTGAACTGAGGAGCTTCTACAACGAGACGTCCCCCAAGACGGACGAGAGGAAAAAGAAGCCCCTCTAGGTCGTCCGGAAACCACGTGTTTCGCCACTCAATGTAGCGTTCAAACCACTCCTTGTAGCTTGAGAAAACTTCAAATAGCACTTCGCCCTGACGACGCTTTTTGTAAGACCTGACTTGGTAACCATCAAGGTGACTCGTATAGTGGTATTGGTCGATCCGAAGTTGATGCGCCTGCGACAAATTCATGCCGGTTTGCGCGATGAACATAAGCATCTCGGCTTCGATTCTCAGATTTACTGCCGGGTATCGAGTCTCGATTGAAACGTCAGAGTCCCGGAATTCTCGGTGTCGAAGGATGGCCGCAATCTGGAATTTGGTTTGAGGTCGAACCCGTCGTGACGCTTCTTTCTCTGTATCGCGAAGGCCGCACCAGATAGGTAGCGTTGTACCCGATCTCAATGCCACTTGGATGGGGAGTGGTCCCGCCACAGCCTCATAAGTGAGTGACGTACAGAGGTCGGCAATTAACTGCCCGAAAGAAAAGCTCTCTTCCACACTTTGCTTATCAGCGCTCCCATTTCTAACCCGTCCGTTGCCTCTGGGTTTGCGAATTCGTGTGCTGTACAAAAGTGTCGAGCTTCGGCCTAGCACTCGATCAAGCATCGTCGCTGTCAAACTTGCAGTGTCGTATAACGATCCGGCAGTTAAATATCCTTCCACACGGTGACGGTGTAAAAGATGCTCTGCCCACCCCAGGTAAGCTTGCGCAACCTTGTCAATGCTCAACTGGCGTCCGGATTGATCCGCCCACCGAAAAAACTGCCGCAACGAACCGATCTTGTTATTCGCCGAAAAGCGGCTCCCCCCGCCTACAAGGTCGTCGGCCAAACACTCGTGGAGCTCCTTTACAAGCTCTACCCGTTCCAGCAAAGGATCCCCTAAAACACCTGATGTGATTTCATTGCGTACAGTCTTCACTTTTGCCTTTGCACCACCGCTGTATAAAAATGGGGTCAGATCCCAAGGCGTCTCGTTCTTCGCGTACTCAAGCATTGGAAACGTTAGGTCTGAAGACGTCCGATTATTCATTGCTCGCTCCGTGCCTGGAAGAAATCCCTGTAAACGCAGCCATGAAGCTGTTCGCAATGGCCTGCTTAGCGGGTGTGGCTTGCACAAACTTGATGTATTTGAAGGTAGTAGCCTCCGAATTTCGACCGTGAAGCAATGCATTGCTAACAGTCGCAATCACTATCGCCACATCATCGCAATTTGCTAAAGCCAGCTTGGCTAGCTCAGTTCCAAAGGTGCACCGGGACTGATGGAAGCGAAATGTCCTGAGTACCTTAACGCCAGCTGTGATGCCTGCTTTTCTAAGCGATGACATCTCAACGTTTATGGCCGAAGACTGATCGCTGCTGCGCCGTCCGAAGGTATTACCGAAACGAGTCAAGAAAACTAGGTCTCGATTCTCATCGGCAGCAGATGCCTCGCGACTTAACCTGCGGAGCCCCTTGGAATATTCCAAAACTTCTGAACACAAAGCTTCGGGAATCCATACCTGGCCAGTTACTCCAAATTTGGTATGCACGGGCGGGGACGCACCTGGCCCCACAAATATCCTAAGCAGGCCTTTAGCGGACGGATCAGGTATCGCACGTTCCAACGCGCCGATACGAAGGTCACAGATTGTTCCCAGTCGCATACCCGTGAAAAAGCCTAGAGCTAGCATCAGGTACAGCTCAGGCGAGGCATTACGTTTTGCAAAATCGAGAATGACGTCGCGGTCAGATGAGGTGACAGGAAGCAACCCGCCTTCCAAAGTGATCCCGATGCGTTTCCGGTTGGGAATCCCCAGATCGGTAGTAGTGCCAGCGAAGGTTCGTTCAAAACCAACCTGGTCAAAGTATTTGATGAAAAAGCGCTTGTCTTTCCATAGTGGCAACAGCGGAGATAGAAGCCCACGCTTCCTGACCCACCTATAGAAACTGATGCAGTTGCGCATGTACTCGGAGGCCGTTGCTGGGCTGATATGACCAGCATCTCGCGCCTTAATAAGCGCCCCACGGTACTGAACGAGACACCGATCAGCTTTTCGAGACGGGAACTCAAACCACTCAAGTCTGCGGCTCTCCAAAAACTTCGCGTAGTTCAGCAGTCCATTAACGTTGCTGGAAACGGTCTTTAGGATTGCTTCCCCATTGGTGACACGCTCCATAGCCCAGAGGTTCGCCTCTCTCCAGGGCAAGCCGTTTACCCAGAAAATTTGTGGTAGCCCTTCGATTACTACCCGGGAGCTATTCGACGAGTAGGTAATCAGGCGGTCTTTGACAGAAAGGTCATGCGGACTGAAGTGGATGTGCTCAACGGTAGCCAAGGGATATCTCTGTAAGAAAAAGCGCCAATGTCCATGGGAACCCTATCTAACTTTGGGCGTCCACAGTATGCAACTTATTCTTATCGATGCTATACACCTCAACTGCCGGTACCATCGCCTCGATCAAGCTCATCACGCGTTCGCTCATGTCGCCGTACAGCGCATAGTTGGAGGAGAACGCGACAATGCCGTGCTGCCTGAGCTTATGCTTGATCTGGAAATACGGCTCGCCCATCTTGATGAACGGCTTCGCGTCGTAGCTGCGTGCGATCACACAGCCATCGTTGTATCTGAATGACCCTAACAGTTAGTAACTCTCAAGCCTTTGATTATTAA